>DAONDW010000016.1:0-14002 GCA_035402785.1 Methanothrix sp.
AGGGTTCTGCCTGTGCGATTGACGGACTTCTCCATAACCGAAGAGGAATTCGATCCCAAGCTCAACCCCGTCAGGGCCAGTGTCAAGCTCAGCCTGAGGGTGCTCAGCTATAACGACCTGCCAATGGAGCACATCGGCTATCACCTTTTCATCTCCCATCAGATAACAAAGGAGATCATGGCGGTGCAGGGCAGCCTGAATAATCTGAATGCTGTTTTAAGCGGAAATGTGAAGATATTGTGATAGATTTCAGGAGCCACAGGGATGATCAAAAGCATCTACAAATGGGGTTGAGCTACAATGCCTGAGCCAAGCAGCCGATACTATTCAACAGAGACCGCAGAGTACATCACACCGGATGGCCGGAAGATCTCCTATTACAGGCGTCGCTTTCTGCCACAGGGCAGACTGCAGCCGCTCCTGGCCACAGTAAAGATCAGGGAGGGCGACCGCCTGGATGTCCTGGCTGCAAAGACCCTCGGTGACCCTGAGCAGTTCTGGAGGATATGTGACGCCAATGACGCCATGAATCCCTTCCAGCTCCTGTCAGAGCCAGGCAAGAAGATCAGGGTCTGCCAGCCACAATTCGAGGAGCCGAGATGAATCTCAAGGGCATTTTTCTGAATATACTCATCGGAAAGAGCGCTCCCAGTCCGGCTCCCAGGTTTCTGCTTGACTGTCTGGAGAGCGTCGAGGTAACTCATAGCGATTCTGGCCGTTCTGGCTTTCAGATGACTTTCAAGGCGGGCCGCTCGGCCAGGGACCTGCAGGACTACAAACTGGCAGAAAGCTCTCTTGTGGCCCCCTTCAGTCGCGTGGTGCTGATGGTAACCATCAATGCTCTGCCACAGGTGCTGATGGATGGAATCATCTCCAACCAACAATTGGATGCAGGCAGCGATCCAGGTTCGACGCGGCTGACCATAACAGGCGAGGATGTGAGCCTCATGATGGATATGCATGAGAAATCTGAGGAGCATCCAGCTCAAAATGAGATGATCATAGCCGCAAAGATAATTGCAAGCTACAGCCAGTATGGCCTGATTCCTGATATCAGGCCTCCTTTTGTTCAGGACACGCCGCTTCCCATTGAGAGAATTCCTGTACAGCAGGCAACAGATCTGGAGTATTTGAATTTGCTCGCCCGGCGCTTCGGCTATGTTTTTTATATCAGGCCCGGGCCTGCCCCTCTGAGCAGCATAGCTTACTGGGGGCCGCCGGTCCGCCAGGGATCGCCGCAGCATGCCCTCTCCGTCAACATGGGCCCGAATTCCAATGTCGATTCTGTCAGCTTCCAGTTCAATGCACTGGCTGCTGTGGATGTTAAAGGCAAGATCCTGGACAGAAGCACAAACAAAGCGACCGCCCTGCAAATTCCGCAAAGCCAGAGAAGCCCGCTTGCAGTCTCAACTCCAGCGACCAGAAGAAGCATTCAGTTCCGCCAGAGCGGCCTGACCAGCCTCCAGGCTTCAGCCAGAGCACGCGGCATTATGGATTCATCAGCAGACGGTGCCGTTACCTGCACTGGAGAGCTGGATTCTGTGAGATACGGCGGCCTATTGAAGGCCAGGGAGATAGTGGGGCTGCGGGGTGCAGGCCGGACCTATGATGGCCTGTGGTATGTGAAGAGTGTGACCCACAAGATCCGCCAGGACGAATACAAGCAGAGCTTCACACTCACAAGAGAAGGCACAAAAGCCACTGTAGGAGCTGTAATTCCATGAGCCCGGTCATGCAGTTCTTTGGAAAATACAGAGGCAAGGTTGAGAGGAATATTGATCCCATGCAGCTTGGGCGGCTCCAGGTCAGCGTTCCAGCAGTTCTGGGGGAGGGAACCCTGAGCTGGGCCATGCCCTGCACTCCATTTGCCGGTGATGGCGTGGGATTCTTTGCCCTGCCGCCTGTGGGAGCCAACATCTGGGTGGAATTTGAAGGGGGAGATGCCAACTCTCCCATCTGGAGCGGCTGCTTTTGGGGCAGTGGTGAAGTTCCAGCCTCGCCTGCCATGGAGGCAAAGAAGATGATAAAGACAAAAACCAATACATTAACCATTGACGATACTCCAGGTACAGGCGGCATAATTTTGGAGACCCAGGCTGGCATGAAGATCTCAATAACTGCGGCAGGAATTGAGATAAACGATGGCCAGGGCGGCACAATAAAGCTCACAGGCCCCAAGGTCTCAGTAAATAACGGGGCATTGGATGTGATCTGATGCCTGCATTCATTTTGCATGTGGGCATCACAGCCATCTGCCCGCACGGTGGTCAGATTTCAGTTATAACTCCGAACACAAGAGTTCTGGTCGGCGGACAGCCTGTTGCCACAATGTCCGGCAATTTCCTGATTGCAGGCTGCGCCTTCACAGTTCCTCCAGGAAAACCCCAACCCTGCGCAAAGGTACAGTGGATCATTCCAGCCACAAGGGTATTCGTTGGAGGCAAACCGGTTATACTGCAGAGCAGCAGCGGCATATGCCAGAGTGCTGAGCAGATTCCCCAGGGGCCACCCAGCATTCTGCTTACTCAATTGAGAGTGAGGGGTACATGATGCAGATTGATTATCCCTTTCATTTTGATAGCAGAAAGAAAACTGCATTGACTGATGAAGACGATCACATTCGAGATATGATTTTGCAGACGCTCTTCACAGCTCAGGGAGAGAGAGTCAACCGTCCAGACTTCGGCTGCGGCCTGATGCAGCTTGTCTTCGCTCCGAATAGCGACGAGCTGGCTTCTGCTACTCAGTTCCTGGTGCAGGGAGCCCTTCAGAAATGGCTGGGAGATCTGATCCGGGTGGAATCGGTTTCGGTGAAAAGCGATGAGGCGACGCTCTATATCAGCATTCAATATGTTGTATTGACGAGCCAGGAACGCCAGATAGCTCAGTTCTCGCGGGCGGTTTGATATGCAGATAAAGCAGTACATTTGCAGCGATGAAAGGCGCAAGCTCCAGATAGCTCGCCATAACAAGCTAAAGGGAATTGATTATCTTGAGGTCTCTTCTGATCAGAGCAAACTGCATCTATACTTCATACCCTCTCTGGTCAAAGAAAAAGAGCCCATACCGGAAGGCATAGGGATATTGAATATCAGGATCTCCGGCGGCAGCAAAATCACAGGCATACGGGTTAAAAAGGTGGAACCTGACCCATCGATTGATAATAAACTGACGATTTCAGTTTGCAATGATGTATCTGGCAGTTCCGAAAATGCATCCGGCAGCGGAGTCGGGGACTTTTCCATTTATACATTGAATCTCGTGGATCTGAAGGATGCAGACCCGATATTCTCACAAATAGACTTTTCTTTCAAGATCAACTGCCCGAATGATTTGGATTGCAGGGAAAAGGATGTTGTCTGCCTTGAAGAGCCAGAGCAGCAGCCCAGGCTGGATTATCTGGCAAGGGATTACTCAGGATTTCGCAGATTGATTCTTGACAGGCTCTCAGAGGTCATGCCAGACTGGAAGGAGCATAGTCCTGCTGACCTGGAGGTGGTCATAGCTGAGGTCATGGCATATGCCGCTGACTACCTTGCCTACTATCAGGATGCAGTCGCCACCGAAGCGTATCTTGGGACAGCACGCAAGAGGATCTCAATGCGCAGGCATGCCAGGTTGATAGATTATTTCCTGAGCGAAGGATGCAATGCCAGAGTCTGGATGGCTGTAAAAGCAGATCCTTCCGCTGATGGTATGCAATTTCCGGGAACGCTTGGCGCTTATGCATTCAACTGGCAGGACATATTGAATAAAGATTATGACGAACTCAAGATTTTCCTGACAAAAGAATGCGGCATCAATTGGACAGACAAAGTGACCATTGAGACAAGCGATGCTTCAAAGTCAATTAAAATCTCATACGGAGGAGACTTTGCATTTCTCAAGTTCGATGATGAGAATAGTGAGGCGAGCCTCTCTCTTTGCGGTGGGCAGACGATCAGGCTGATTGCAGACAATGCAAAAGTCCAGACAGAATTTTTTTGTCAACAGAGAACAAGTTTTCTCACAACTGTGGAAAAATTCAGTCACAAGACAATTCTATCAGAAGATGAATTCAACGAGGCAATCAGCCTCGGAGCTGAGGTTTTTGAGCCAATAAACAGCATCACTTTGCATTCGTCTCAAAATGAGATGCTTTTTTACACCTGGGGCGAGGAGAATTGTTGCCTTCCAAAAAATGCCACGCGAGCGACGCTGGTTGTAGGGAAAGAGAACCCTTCAGTCGGCGACGTCCTGATATTTGAAGAGTCGCCGAAAGAGACGGACGAATTGTCTGCAAATGAGTCCGGACAGGTGTCCTCTCAGGATTTGGGATATATTGAGAAGCGCCATGCAGTACGTCTTATCAATGTTTATGATAAAGTGGAAAACGAAAATGTAGAAGACGATTTATTCGATTACAGGAAATTTTATAAATCTAAGAGGCAATATGCGCAATTTTCGGAGGAGGATATACATCTCATCGATATCGAATGGTCTTTGGAAGATGCGCTGCCATTTCCTCTATGCATATCAAAGGATTCAGATCTGCAGAGCCTTGCGCACGGAAATGTGCTTTTGGCTGATCACGGTCGCACAAAACAGGAGAATCTGGCCGGGCCTGAGAAGAATAAGCTCTATCGTCCAGCGCTCAGCAGCAGGCCGCTGACTCAGCGCATGGATTCCCATCCTGAAAAGCTCTTTGCACAGCAGGCAGACGGAGAGTCGATCTCAGCGAGCGAGATTTTGTCCAATACGGGGGATTATGAACATCCGGCCATTAAATTGTATGATCCTCTGACGAATCGTGAGTGGTTGCCTGAGAGAGATCTTCTCAATAGCGGACGATTCGACAGGACGTTCGTGGCAGAGATCGACGATGAGGGCTATGCAGTTCTCCGCTTTGGAGATGGCATCAATGGCATGAAGCCCTTTTCCTGTCTTCTGGCCACATATCGCATCGGAAATGGCACGGCTGGCAATGTGGGCTCCGATTCCATCGGCCACATCTACGCGAGCAGCGGCAACCTGCCAAAAATACAAGGCATAAGAAATCCGATTCATGCGACAGGAGGAAAAGATCCTGAGGATATAGATCATGCCAGGCTCTTCGCTCCTCAGGCCCTGCACGAAAAGGAGTACGCAGTCACAGAAGACGATTATGCAGATAAGGCTTGCAGATATGCAGATGTGCAGATGGCTGTGGCAACCCTTCGCTGGACTGGAAGCTGGCATACCATGTTCATCAACGTAGAACGCAGAGGCGGAAAGGCAGTGGATGCGCAATTTAAGGAAGGTGCGCATAGCTTCTTGAGTCGCTTCTGTATGGCGGGCCTCGATATGCAGGTGGAGGGACCGCTTTATGTTCCTCTTGACATAGCCCTTTCTGTTGTCGTAAAACAGGATTATTTTGCAGCAGATGTCATGGACGGTCTGAAGGAAGAGTTCAGTTGTGGATTGCTTTCTGACGGAAGACCCGGGTTCTTCTTCCCTGACGAATTCACCTTCGGCAAATCGGTTTATTTGAGCCGGGTTATAGCCAGGGCCATTGCCGTTCCGGGAGTTCTCAGGGTAGAGGCAGTTCGCTTTCAGAGAATGGGAAAAGAGGCCAAAGGCGAGCTTGAAGCCGGGGTGATTGAGATGGATCGGCTGGAGATCGCAAGATTGGACGGCGATCTGAGCTGCCCTGAGAACGGCATCATAGAATTTTATATGGAGGGTGGAAGATGAAAGACGAATCCGGTAAGCTGGATGCCTGCGGCTGCTGCGGAAAGGAAGATAAGGCTACAGGAATTGAAAATCCGCCTGGCAGAGATTCGCTGAGCTACAGAATGAAGGTCCATTCCTCTTTTTTTAAGGACATGCTCTCACGCCTATCAGATAGGCTTGCCCCTTATGATGATGGAAATGAGAGAAATCCACTCCTGGATCTCTGCACAAGAAAAAGAGACGATCCTTCTATAGCCATCCTGGATGCCTGGGCGGCTGTGGGAGATGTCCTGACATTCTACCAGGAGCGCATCTGCAATGAGGGCTTTATTCGAACCGCCAAGGAACAGCGCTCAGTTATGGAGCTGGCCAGGAGCATAGGATATGAGCTTTCACCAGGTGCTTCAGCATCCACAATCCTCTCATTCACAGTCGAAGACGCACCCGGTGCGCCGGATGAAGTGACAGTCCCAAAGGGGTCCAAGGTGGAGAGCATTCCCGGACCCGGAGAGCTGCCGCAGGTATTCGAAACTGTCTCGGATTTCATTGCCCGTTCTGCCTGGAATGATATGAAGCCGCGCCTCAGCCGTCCCCAGCCACTTGATCCTCAGGCCCCGCAGATATACATCAAGGGACTGGACAGCAGCATTAAAGCCGGAGATTTCATACTTTTTGTCGATTCAAGCTCAGCCACTCCCAGGAAGGTTCTGAGTGTCTTGCAGGACGCAAAGCTCGACAGGACAGTCCTGAGTCTGGACAATCCAGAGAAGGAGGCATCATTGGAAGCAGTGCCTTTTGAAAGAAAATATCAGGAACTGGACGGGATGGATCTGAATGGAGAAAATGTTTGCAAAATCGTAAAAGGCGGAAATGTCTGGAGTGAAAGTGATCTGGCTGCTGGAATATCTCTATTGGGCTGGTCATCCCAGACGGTTGCAAAATATATCGAAAAGATTAAAGGCAGGCCCTGTATGCAGTCTGAGAGTGAAAATGCTGCTGGCTTCAGTCAGAGGCAGGCAAATGCCGCCCTGTATGCTGCACCTGTTGCTTCAGGTGGCGTTTCCAGTCAGCAGCCTGGCCTGTATGCATTCAAAGAAAGGAGCAGCCCATTCGGACACAATGCTCCCCGATGGGATTCGCTTCCAGACAGCCTGCGATACAGGACGTTTTACGGCCCGCTGCCGCCATATCCGAAGAGCTGGGATGGGCAAAATGAGCCGTCGATCACCACAGATTCTCAGACAAACGATTACAATGATGCTTATTTCTTCTTTGAGAGGGCCATTTCAGAGATCGTGCCAAACGACTGGATGATTCTATTGGCAACGACAATCAAAGTGGCAGAAGCAAAAAATGGGGCGGCTGAAGAGCAGAAGAAAGAAGATGCCAGCAGCCTGGATGTCTTTGCCGAAGCATACAGAGTCTCTGGGATCTCGGAAAGGACTATTGCAGATTATACAATATCGGCGAAGGCCACGGGAGTGATTCTCAACAATCCTGATGGAAGCGACAGCAAAGAAAAACTGACAAAATTCAAGGTCCGGCATACCACCATTCTTTCTGTGAGCCGCAGCCTGGAATTGACGGATATCATAATCGATGATCCAATCGAAAAAGACATAACGAGCCTTGAATTAAACGGGTTTGTCAGGAATCTGCAAAAAGGGCAGCTTCTGGTCATTTCGGGAGAGCGCCAGGATCTGGATGGCGTGACTGCCTCTGAAGTTGTGGCCCTGTCCAGAGATGCAGAGCATCTGGACGGATTTACCACCATTTATTTTGAGCCCGGACTGAAGAATCCTTACAAGAGAGATACAGTCAGGATTAACGCAAATGCCGTTTATGCCGATCATGGCGAGACCACGAGAGAGGTACTGGGAAGCGGCGACGGCTCAGCAGTCAATCAGGAGTTCATACTTAAAAAGAAGCCATTGACCTATGTATCCTCATCAACGTCAGGCGGCAGACAGGCTGCAATTGAGGTCGAGGTGGACTCTGCGAAGTGGAAGGAATGCTCAAGCTTCCTCGCACAGGAGGAAATTCGCGAGAAATATATAATTCGAATTGACAATGAGAGCAGGGCGCATGTCATCTTCGGAGATGGAGAAAAAGGTGCCCGTCTGCCTTCGGGCCTGGAAAATATCGTAGCCGAATACAGATGCGGCCTGGGAAAATCTGGGATGCTTGCTGCAGATAAGCTCACGCTTCTCAAGACGAAGCCTCATGGAATCCGTGAGGTCACAAATCCACTGCCTACCACCGGTGGCCAGGAGCCCGAAGACATGGAGCAGGCCAGAAGAAGCACCCTTTTGCATTCGCTGAGCCTGGACAGCATAGTCTCGTTGAAGGACTATGAAAACTATGCTCTGAATTATCCGGGGATAGGAAAGGCTAAGGCCAGGATGCTCCAGCGTGGGCAGCAAAAACTGGTGCACCTGACTGTAGCCACTGCCATTGCAGAAGACGCAGATGCTGCAAAGGCCGCAGTTGAGGTGAAAGAGCTGGCCACTCATGCCCTGGACAGCACTTCCAAGCTCTATAAAGACCTGGTCGAAGCCATCAGGAAAGCCGGTGACTCTGTTCAGGCATTCGCTGTGAGCTCTTATGATCCTCGATTTTTTAATCTTTCAGCGAATGTGCAGATAGAATCCGCTTATAAAGAGGAGGCAGTCATTCAAAATATTCGCGAAAAGCTTGAATCTGCCTTCTCTTTTTCCAATAGGGATTTTTCCCAGCCTGCCGCCAGCTCAGAGGTGATAGGAATAATACAGAGCGTAGATGGAGTGACAGCAATCGAACTTGAAAAGTTCTATTTCTTTGGAGATGAGCCATCCTACAGCTCCATACTCACAGTTGATGATGTGAAGGTTGAAGGAGATCTGATAAAGAAAGCCGGGCTTCTTCTCATAAATCCCAAAGGAATCGAAATCAAGGCTATAAAGGAGGAGGTTGGCCAATGAGCAGCCTGTCAAACAGTCTTTCAGGCAACCTGTCAAGCAGCCGAATTAGCAGGAAGAAGGGCGAAGGAGAGCGCCTATACAATCTTCTGCCCGCAGTCTACAGGCAAAAGGAGACTGTCTCATCCACAAGCCGGAAAGAGGATGAGGTGTCCGGAGAGCCTTTGAGGGCATTGATGGCCATAATCGAAGAGCAGATGTGTGCCATCGAATCGGATATCCAGGGGCTATATGAAAACTGGTTCATTGAGACTTGCCAGGAGTGGGTTCTGCCCTATATCGGCGATCTCCTTGGAATGCGTCATCTGCGGCTGAGTGGCTCAGGATCATTCGGCGAGAGAGCCCATGTAGCCAATACACAGCGCTATCGCCGCCGCAAGGGAACAGCCTTTGTACTGGAGCAGGCTGCCAGGGATGCATCCGGCTGGCCAGTAAGGACAAGGGAGTTCTTTTCTCTGGTGGTCTCAACACAGAATCTAAATCACATTCGCCCCTCTGCCCTTGCCACAGTCGATCTGAAGAATGCCGGCAGCATCGAGCTATTGGGAGGGCCCTTTGAAGATGCTGCACATCTGGCCGAGGTCGGCATGATCTCCAACGGCCACAGCCGTTACAACATCAAAAATATAGGTCTGTTTTTCTGGAGGCTGGACAGCTTTGCAGTGAGCAGAGGAAATGCACGTAAATCAGTGGATGGTGAAGGCAGGCGTTTTTGGTTCAGCCCACTTGGCATTGACATGCCGCTGTTCAATCGTCCGCAGGCTGAGCACGACATTGTCCATCTGGCAGAAGAGTTCAATGTTCCGGGAAGGCTGCGAAGGAGGGCTTTATTCGATGAGATTTCAAGCAGGAGAAGCTCTCTTTTGAATAATAAAGAGATTATTGGCACCTACTTCGGAGAATATCCTGTGTTTCGGATATTTCTGGATGATGAAGAGGTCAAGCCGGAAGAGATGATGATCTGCAGCCTGGAGAAATGGGAGAAGGAGGATTGCAGCCCGCCGAAAGAAGCGGTAGACAGAGAAAAATCCTGCAATTACAGAGTTGCCGTGGATCCGGAGCTCGGAAGGCTGGTTCTATTAAGTGGATTGTCAATGGCAAAGGAAAAGAAAGAAGAGAATGCAACCGAGGTGCTTGTCAGCTATTCCTACGGCTTTAGCAGCGAGATCGGAGCAGGAGCATACAGCCGCATAGATGATATGAGCAAATGGATAGATTTTCCAGGGTGGCAGCGGTTGAGATCTGACAGGCTCACAACTGAGAATGGGATCTATGTATATGAAGTGTCCAGGCAAGAAATGAGCCTGAAGGATGCCATATCGACCTGGAAAGATGAAGCGAGCAAATCGAGCAAAGGAACCATCGGCATAATCTTCATATCTGATAGCAGCAGCACAGGGTTGGGATCAGGTGAGGCAATTTGCATCAAAATGCCAGAGGGCAGCAAGCTGGCCATTGTGGCTGCTGTCTGGCCCAAATCAGATGATGGTGAGCGCCTGATAGACGAGCTTGAGCCTGACGGGCTCCTGCCGCATATATTTGCCGATTTGGAGATAGAGGGAGATGCGACCTCTGAATTGATTTTAGATGGACTGCTCATAGAAGGGTGCATTGAGGTAAAGAGCAGCATAGGCAGGCTCAGGCTTTCGGATTGCACAATTGTGCCCAGATCAGGAGGGCTTGCAGTGCATGAGGAGGCAGACGGGTGCAGCATTGAGATGCAAAGCTGCATCTGCGGCCCTGTTGATATAAAAAGCAGTTTCTCCCGGCTGAAGATCTGCGAGAGCATCATTGACGGCCAGGGAATTGCCATTTCAGCAGGCAACACCGTGGTCGAGGTTCAGGCCTGCACAGTGCTGGGCAAGACCATTGCTCATTTTATCCAGGCTGGCAGCTCGATCTTCACAGGAGATGTGAGCGTGAAGAGGTGGCAGACTGGATGCATGCGATTTTGCTATCTGCCTTCGGACCAGTCCAGTTCAATTGATTTGCCTGATTCTTCTGATTCGATCACGCCGCGCCGGTATCGCTGCCAGCCGGACAGGGCCCTCAAGGAAGCGCAGACGCCTGAGCAGAGAGAATCTATCAGAAAGACGCTGGCTCCTGCATTCAGTTCACTGCATTTTGGGCATCCTGGATACTGCCAGCTCTCATCAGGTACGCCGGATGAGATATTGAAAGGTTCTGAAGATGAATCAGAGATGGGAGTCTTTTCTGGCGTCAAGCGACAGCAGAGGGAGGCAGATCTGCTGGATTGCATGGATGAGTACCTGCCGTTGAGCCTGAATTTCGGCATATTTTATGTTGATTGATTCGATGCAGGTTGAGGAGAATGTAGATTATGAAAGGCGATTTTACACGATGCAAATTCGACACGAAACGACATTATAATAGCGTGCGAATGCAGCAGGGCAGGGTGCTTCTCGACTCGGACTGGAACAGCCAGATGGAAATCGAGTCACGATTATCCAAAAAATTTACAGAAGATATTGTTGGCAAATGGGGCTCATCGCTGCAAAACTCCGGATTTGCCATTATCTCAGACAAAAAAGATATCAAAAAATATGGAGATGCCTCCGTATTGGAGAAGGACAGGTCTCTGGATGAGAAGATCAGGTCTCTTGCAGCAGGAGATTTTATCATAACCAAAGGGCGATGTTATGTCGAGGGCATTCTCTGCGAAAATGATGAGCATACCTATGGCAGCGAGCAGCAGAACTGCCCAATGAATGTCCTGAAGAATATAAATCCGGTAGAAGACAGAGACTATCTCATTTACCTGGATGTCTGGGACCGGCACATAACCTCAGCAGAGGATTCTGATATCAGGGAGATCGCCCTTGGCGGGCCGGATACAACCACCCGGCTGGAAACCATATGGCAGGTAAAGGCCAAAATTTGCGAAGATCTGCCTGATGATCCTGAAGATAAAGGGCGATGTTCATGGCATCCGGCAAGAAAGAATGGATTTCTCAGAATAAAACTTGGCAAGGTCGATGCCGAAGGGGACCTATGCCGGGTTGAGCCGCTCAATAAATATTCAGGACAGGACAACCATCTCTATCGGGTGGAGATACATCAGGGAGGAAATCCCAGGGTTGAAGGGCAGGAGGCGGGCTCGTCTTCAGAGAATGCGTATGCAACATTCAAGTGGTCCAGAGATAACGGAACTCCTGTTTATTCTGTCAAATTCCTGGATGATACGCCAGCCCTGACCGGGCAGAAAGAAGAGGAAATGTCAACATTTCTGAGAGTTGATGTTGGTGCCTATCCAGTTCAGATGCTCAAGAAGGGCGACTGGGTTGAGATAGTCAGCGATGATACCGATCTATCAGGCAATCCCGGAACTTTCGGGCAAATCAGAACGATCGATGAGTCTGAGAGAATTGTCTGCCTGCCAGCAGAAGCGGAGAAACACAAGACTGAAAATAATGTCAGAATGCGCAGATGGGATGGTGGCTCGCCCCAAATCATAGAAGTTGGCGAAGGAAAATCATTTGCCCTTGAGAACGGGATTTTAGTCGAATTCTCAGGAGATGGCTTTCAGGCAGGAGATTACTGGACATTCCGGGCCAGAGCGCTGACAGGCGAAATAGATGTCTGTGAAAATCCGAGGCTTCCTGAGGGAATAGAGCACAGGTTCTACGACCTGGCAGTGATGAGCCTTTCAAATGGAAGATTCAGCCTGAAAAAAGATCTCAGGCATATTCATCTGTCTCTGACTGAGATGACCAGGCTGATCGAAGAGAGCATCGAGCTATCCTATGTCGGCGGAAGCGGGCAGGAGGGAAGGAGGGGCGAGACGCTGGCCTATCCGCTTCAGGTGGGTGTGTCAGGCATCAGAGGTCCGATTGCACATGCCTGGATTAGATTTGAGGTAACCGAAGGTGAAGGGCATCTGGAGAGACAGAAAAACCTGGGCAATCACCAGAATGTAATGGAGGTCGAAACCGGAGAGAACGGGGTGGCAGAATGCTTCTGGACGCTTGGGCACCATGGCGGGCATTTCAAGCAGGTGGTAAAAGCAGAGCTGAGGGACAGGAAGGATTTGCCGGTTTACTTTTATGCCGCAATTGAGAGGGACCCGAATGCCGTGCTGAGGTCAGAGATCAGCCAGTACGGAATGGCGGTAGGGATTATTGGAATACTGGCCTGCATTGTGGGCATAGAGCAGACTGCTATGAAATGGTTTGCCTTTGCATTGTTAATTGCCTTTGTCTTTGTGCTGATCGTATCTATCGTGATAAAAGAGAGGCCACGGAGGCGGCCATGAAGGCCCTTTAATTTGATTTTGGTTTGAGAGTCCTGGCCTGCAAATGACGCTATGGAATATCAAAGTCCAAAATTATTCATATAAAAAAATGAGCGGTTCCTCATGACAGTTTTCTGCTGCTTATAAATCCCTCTATCAGGTCGGTGCCTGCATATCCTGCCAGTATTATCAGCTCTATATCCTTCAATGTCAGATTCCTTGGTCCATATTCAGTCAGGTAGTTGAATATCCCTATAGCGCCTGCAACGCCTCCTATCACAAAGGCGATTATTATGCTGGTAACAAGCTGCTTGGAATCAAACCATGCTGAATCTTTCTGATCCTGTGCCTTTTTCAGTCCGACGAATACTCTTATTCCCTGTCCGATCATTCCCAGAACCGATCCCAGAAGAATATATCCCAGAATTGTCCAGGGATCGGAACTGAATATTGCCGTCTGCGTCGCATTGACCACCTGAGACGCAGCCATCGCCACAGCCGCTTCCACAGAAAACACCATTGCTTTTTTTGTATATCAATATTTAATAAGATTTCCGTTTGAAATCATCCAAGCCTAAATTATTTTTTTATAAAAATTAATATATTTTTGAGACCTGGCTGAATATCAGCAATTGCAGCACATGAATTGCTGAACGACATAATTTGATTGCAGACAAAAAATATTCTTTTGCGCGAGAGAAAAAATTGATTTGAATTTGCAGTTTTGCAAAGGACGTATTTCGCTGATCATGTGACAGCGAGAGCGATGGCTGAGAAGTCGAAGCATCGGCAACACCTCATCCTTCCGGGCGATCTCGCTAACTGCACAGAGTTTGCAGGAGTTGCAGCTCAGTCTCAGTCGCAACAGATAAAAGCGGAGTCCTTTGCCATGATTACTTTCGCCCTGCACAGATCAATTCAATTACGGATCCATCCATAGTCGAGGTATCCCGCATCTCGCAATAACAGATGATATTTCCCTGTTTTATGATAGCGATTTATGTCTACGCAAAAAAAATTTTTGATATTTTATTTCCATTAAACCCTTTATCAGCCAGCGCCTAGAAATTTGACAGAGCCGGTCCCAGAGAGTAATAAGTCT
>DAONDW010000017.1:0-13689 GCA_035402785.1 Methanothrix sp.
TATGTCTATTCACTGGGCTGACGTCATCGCTGAGAAGCTTGAGAAAAACGGCCCCCACACCATCGCCACTGGCATAACGCCATCAGGTCCCGTGCACATCGGAAACATGCGCGAGGTCATGACTGCGGAAGCAGTCTACCGTGCCCTGCTGGACAGGGGTGTAAAGGCCAGGCTCATCTACATCGCCGATACCTACGACCGCCTGAGAAGGCTCTATCCCTTCCTGCCTGAGAGCTTCACCGAGCACATCGGAAAGCCTCTCTCGGAAATACCATGCCCCAAGGGATGCTGCAACAGCTATGCAGAGCATTTCCTGAATCCCTTCTTGAAGAGCATGGAGCGCCTTGGCATCAGGCCAGAGGTCTACAGGGCAGATGTGCTCTACAAAGAGGGAAAATACAATGAGGCAATCAAGACTGCTCTGCAGAAGAAGGACGACATCGCTCGCATCCTCAAGGAGGTCTCAGGTCGCGATGTTCCTCTAGGCTGGAGCCCGTTTGATGCCATCTGCTCATCCTGCGGCAGGACCAATACTACGAAGGTGACAGGCTTTGATCTTGAAGCCGAGACAGTGGACTATGTCTGCAAGTGCGGCAGCTCCGGAACAGTCAAAATGAGCGGCGGAGGCAAGCTCGTCTGGCGGGTTGACTGGCCTGCCCGCTGGCCGATATTCAATGTGACTGTCGAGCCCTTCGGAAAAGACCATGCGACAGCCGGAGGCTCTTACGACACAGGCAAACGCATCAGCCAGGAGATCTACAACTATCCGGCTCCTTTTCCCATGGTCTATGAGTGGATCCACCTCAAGGGCGTGGGCGCCATGCACAGCTCCACCGGAATCGTGGTCACAATCCAGGAGATGCTGGACGTCGTGCCGCCCGAGGTCCTGCGCTACCTGATCATCAGAAACAAGCCAGAAAAGCACATCGAGTTCGACCCGGCGCTTCCGCTTCTCTCCTTAGTTGATGAATACGATCAGAGAAAGGGTGACGTTCGCGCCATTGAGCTGTCCAACATCAACAAGAGCGGGCCATTCGAGATCCCATTCCGCCATATGGTAACAGCAGTGCAGATTGCGCGCGGAGACGAGGAGAGCCTCTTCGTGGCTCTGAAGAGATCCGGCTACGACGTCATATCCAGGCGCGATGAGATCATAGGCCGGGCGAAGAACGTGCAGACGTGGCTCGACAAATATGCCCCGGCATACGTCAAGTTCCAGGTGCAGGAGTCGCTTCCCGCTGCAGTCAAGAACCTCACGCAGCAGGAGCGGATGGGCCTTGGCATTCTCTCAGAGAGGATTGGTGAAAAGACGGCTGCTGAGATTCATGACCTGGTTTATGCAGTGGCAATGGAGCTTGGCCTTGACTCCAAGAAGTTCTTCCAGGCAATCTACCTGTCATTTCTGGCAGACAGGCAGGGTCCCAAGGTCGGATGGTTCCTGGCGAGCCTTGACAGAGACTTCGTTAAATCCAGGCTCAGCGAAGCTGCTTTAGCCTGAATGAGTGTGGAAATAATTGTGGACGCGAGAGAGTGTGGAATGTGGAAGCGCTGACGAATGAAGGTGAAGAAAAGAGGCAAAGAGTGCGCAGGATCTACCTCTCCGGCCCCCTTTTTTCCAGGGGCGAGATCGCCTGGGGCGGGCGTGTCAAAGGCTTTTTAGAGGACAGAATGATGGACATCGCAGTCATCTGGCCCCATGAAATCGCACCATGCTCATCTAGCCCCGTGCAGATATTTTCAGCCAATTTGCAGGCATTGAATGAATCAGATATCATGGTGGCCCTCCTTGACGGCCCGCAGGTGGACGATGGCACCGCCTGGGAGATAGGCTACTTTTTTTCGCAGGGAAAGGCAGTCATCGGGCTCAGGACCGACTTTCGTCGCGCAGGCGAGACTGATGCTTCTCGCGTCAACCTCATGATTGAGTGCTCCTGCAGTTTTCTGGCCAGCAGCCTGGATGAGCTGGCTGAGGAATTGCAGAGGATTTTAGCTTGATTGCGCCGGTCTATAACGCGCCCCTCCTCCTGGTGCAGGGCGAAGAAAAGGTCCTGGTGGCCGCAGATCTTCACCTGGGCCTGGAGCACGAGCTATTCCTCAGTGGCATATCCATTCCAAGCCAGACAGGAAGGATCCTGGCCAGGCTGCTTGGCTTTATTGAAGAAATCAGGCCAGACCGCCTGGTGCTTCTCGGAGATGTCAAGCACAATGTTCCAAGGACGAGCTGGCAGGAGAGAACAGAGGTCCCGCAATTTTTAAAGAGCCTCTCTTCAGCAGTTCGCGTGGACGTCGTTGCCGGAAACCACGACAGCAACCTGGCTGACATGGCCCCAATGGGCGTCCGAATGCGCCCTGCCTCGGGATTCGTCCTGGATGGTGTTGGCTATTTTCACGGACACACCTGGCCAGATGAGAAGACCATGTTCGCGAAGCATCTGGTGGCAGGCCATCTTCATCCGGCCATCAGGCTTTCTGATCCTCTGGGGCACGGCACCGCTTGCCCGGTCTGGGCCAGGGCGCGCATCATGAGGACTGCAGTCGAAGAGCACTACGGTCAGGCCTTTGATCGCGATAGTCATCGCGGCAGTAACCGCGATAGCAATAGTAATAGTAACGGCTATAGTAATGGCGAGATCATAATCGCTCCGGCCTTCAACCACCTCTGCGGCGGGCTGCCACTCAACGAGCCTGTGGAGGATATGCGCGGGCCGCTCATGGTGGTGATCGATTGGGACCGGGCGCGCCTGCACATGCTCGACGGAACTGACCTGGGCACTCTCTCAGAGATCAAAAAAGCACAGCGGCGACGGAACACTGAGCACCATAGAAAGCAGTAAGTGTTATTACCATCCCGCCAGATGATATTCTCAAAGAGGGGCGATTTTGAAGTGAATGAAAAGGAGAGACTTCTTCAATTGCTCAAGGACAATTCGCTGGAAGTGAGACCGGTGACCCTGTCCTCAGGCAAAAAGAGCGACTATTACATGGACTGCAAGCGTGTGACTTTAAGCCCGGAAGGAGCTTACCTCACAGGCAGTCTCATGCTTGAGATGATAAGCGAGAAGGTCGGTGCTGTGGCCGGCCTGACACTTGGTGCAGATCCCATTGTGTCTTCCATTTCCATCCTGAGCCATTTAAAGAACCGGGGTCTTGCAGGACTGATTGTGCGAAAGGAGCCCAAGAAGCACGGTACAATGAGCTATGTGGAAGGGCCAGCCCTGCCCAAAGACACAAAGGTTGCAGTTGTGGAAGATGTGGTCACCTCTGGAGCGTCCCTTATCCGGGCAATCGATCGCATTGAAGCTGCAGGCTACAGGCCAGTTCAGGCTCTGACCATCCTGGATCGCCAGGAGGGCGGACGTGAGGCCATCAGAGAACGGGGATTTGAGCTGCAAGCGCTTTTTACAAGAATAGACCTGGAAATAGATAAAAAGAAAATAAAGCAGAAATAAACTAAAGAAAATTAAAGATTTTATTTATTGTTTTTAATTTTGGCTCTTAAGGGTGCTCTTCTCCAGGACCTTGGGCACTGGCTGGGGCATCATCAATGCCGCTTGGGTCTGAAACGCCGGAACTGGGCATGCTGCCATAGCCATCAGGTTGTTGCGGCATCCCTTGTTGTGGCATTCCTCCGGGATATCCATTTCTTCCATCCTCAGTTCCGTTGTAGCCCTGTGGATACTGCTGAACATTGCCTGGCTGCGTACTATCCGGATTTGTCGGCGGGTTAGTGCCGTAGCCCTGTCCGATACCCACAACAGGCATCTGCGTTCCCCCAGCGCCGATCTGTTGTATCCCCTGTGACTGGGATGCTGAAGACGTAGCTGTGAATGGTGCTTCCAATTTGAGGTTGCGCCATGCACCTCCTTCAGCATAAGAGATATCAGACGCGATCCAATAGTTGCCGCTCTGCTCTGCCGTGAGTGGATAGCTGATCTGCTGCGTGACGCCCGGATACAGCTCGATGTTCTGCCCCCCATCATTCGCGACGACACCGGAAGGAAGGACGGGTGTAACCACTGCCTCTGTGGAATTCTGACCATTGTAGGTCAGAGATACCGTCAGGGTTACCATCTGACCCACTTCTGCAGAGGGCACCAGATTCTGGAATGCTGTCAGCTCTCCTGCCGCCATCCCAGCTAATAAGACCCCCACCCAAAGTAACAGAATAATGGGCACCGATCCTAAATGCTTCATCGTGTCCATATTCCTCTGCCAGAGAGATTTAAAGATACCTGTCATACGAGATTGATATGAGGCATATTCAATGGCTTGATGCCCATTTCCCTGGCTCTTCGGTCCCCCTGGTCCATCATCCGGCTTCGGGCCGCTCCATAAAATACTTATCTGGTTTGTAGATAAGACATTGCGATGGACGTCTCTTTCTCAGCCTGGCGAAATTCGCGAGAAGAGAGCTTGCAGCTCAAGGGCGAAAGCTTCTCCTTCTTATTCGATAGGCGCTACACCAATAGACTCAATCGAATGAGCCGGGTCTTCTTCGAAGCATATGTCTTGGCCACCAAAGAGCTGGCCGCGCAGGAGGATCGCTTTCCCAGCTTGAGCGAGATCGACGCCAAGATGGAAAGCGGAGCCGTTTACGCTTTTAAGGACCGGCTGATGAAAAACACAGAATTCTTCGAGGAGGTCAAGATCTCAGGCGTTTCCTATCTGGTGCCGCGCGCGCTCAAGTTCGTGGACGTCACGGGCATATACACAGATCTGATCCTGAACTTCGAGGAGGGCACAGTGGCCCTGCCCACGCGAAGAAAGACCGCGATACCACCAGAAAACGTCACAGCCTCAACTTCGGCTGCGATAACATTGCCTGAGAATGATGAAACAGACGCAAAAGCCACTGAAGAGAATGAAGAAGAAGTGAATAATGCACCCGGCGCACCTGCAGATCTGGGGGGGCGAAATGCAGAAGCGGCAAAGCCACAGTCGTATCCTGGACATGTGGCAGAAGCCTTTGAGGAGATCCCTCTGATGGAGGAGGATGCCAGGACGGTCTCAACCGCGGCATCTCAGTCGGAAACTCCCTCATCTCCTTCAATGTCTCCCTCAGAAACCAGGCACACACAGCAGTCAGAGCATGTCAGCAAACCGAATGAGACTCCCGTGCCAAAGCCAGCGGAAAGAGCTGCAACCGGGATATCAGGCCCTGCAAAAGAAGCAGAAAAGCCACACGATGCAGCCAAGAAGACTGCGATATCCCTGAAGGCGGTTGGCTTGCTGGCTGCAGCCGCAATCCTGGTCGCGCTGATAGTCATAGTATTCTCAGGAACGCCTCCAGGAGAACCAATTATCGTTGACTATTCTGCATATATATCAAATTCCAGCAACGAGAGCTATCTGGGTCTGGATATCACAAATCCGCATGAAATGGCAAGCGACATGGAGATGTCTCTTCCGGCCAATATAGACAAGAGCATCAGTGCGAGAGGCGGAATTGTGACCATATCTCACGGCGATAATACACTGGTGCGAATGAACTCCAGCAGCGATGCCAGCGTAAAGATATATTTGCTCGGAAACTGGACGACAATTCCCATTGGCCTGAGCTTCGTTTCTCCGCCTGAATTTGACACCGGCCTGCAGGTCCATGGCAAGGATTACTATGTCACACGCAAGAACGATACCCTCATCCTTATGTTCAACCTGACTGGGGAAGGGGTAAGCTTTGAGCAGAGCTATACTCGCAAATCCTAGGCTTGCGGTGGCCGTCGATAAAAGCGATGCTGATCGCACCATCAAAGAGATGGTATCGCTTGGCGTCTTCGATAAGGACCGCAAGGTGACAAAGAAGGGATGCCATGTTGAGATCCCTGTAGTCCGCTCCATTCCCGGATGCAATATGGTCTTGCAGGATGAGTCGGCCTTTTATCGCAAGTCAATTGATATCGCTCAAGCTCTGCAGGATCTCATCCCGAAAGACAGTCTCTCGCTTTTGCCCCGAGGCTGGTTCATTTTGGGAAAGGTTATCGTAGTTAAAATCCATCCTATGCTTCGCCCATATGAAAGACATATCGGGCAGGCGCTTTTGAATTTTTATCCTCGCTGCAGCACAGTTCTTTCCGACGATGGAATCGCAGGAACATTTCGCGAACCTGTGAGACGAATCATAGCTGGTTGCGATACAAAGACAGTTCACAAGGAAAATGGAGTGATCTTTCATCTTGATGCCAGCCAGGTCATGTTCTCTCCAGGAAATCTCAAGGAGCGCATGCGAATGAGCCGCATGGGACGGGACGAATATGTCGTGGACATGTTTGCTGGAATTGGATACTTCACCATACCCATGGCCGTTCACTCCAGGCCGCAGAAAATCCTTGCAATCGAGCTCAATCCCAATGCCTACCATTACCTATGCAAGAACATCAGCCAAAATCATGTGCAGGATATAGTCGAGCCAGTTTTAGGAGACTGCGCGAGGGCCACTCCAAAAAATGCTGCTGATAGGGTGTTGATGGGAATGGTCCAGATAACCGACAGGTATCTGGAATATGGAATATCTGCCCTGAAGCCGGGCGGCATCCTTCATTACCATCAGACGATTCCCTCCTGGAGATATCCTGATGCTGCAATCTGCGAGATCTCTGATGCTGCTCTCAAGCTCGGCAGGCGGGCGGAGATCCTCAAATGCATACGAGTTAAAAAATACTCCCCAGGTGTGGAGCATGTCGTGGTCGATGCGAGAATCGACGCGTAATTCGACAGGCATTTTTAGCCGGAAAATAAGTTATGACCATGATAGTCAAATGGCTGGGACATTCCTGCTTTCACATACTGGGCGAAAATGGAAGATCGATTCTCATGGATCCGTTTAATGAAGATGAGGTGGGCTATCCAATGCCAAAAATGGACGTGGATATCGTAACCATCAGCCATGACCATCTGGACCACAACAACGTTGATGCTGCTGGAGAGGGCCCTGACGTGATCTTCGGCCCTGGCGAATACACAAGCTACGACATGATTCTTCGAGGCATAAAATCATATCACGACGAAAAGAAAGGAAAGATTCGCGGAGAGAATACAATTTTCTGCTTTGAGCTGGATGGCGTGAGAGTCTGCCATCTCGGCGATTTGGGACATGTACTATCAAAAGCACAGATAGCGGAGATCGGGCCGGTGGATCTGCTCTTCATACCGGTAGGCGGAAGATTTACTATCGACGCAACAAATGCGGAAAAGGTCATGAAGCAATTGCAGCCGAAAGTGACTGTTCCCATGCATTATCGCACGAAAGCCCTGGCATTCGAGCTTGGGCCGGTGGATGATTTCCTCAAAGGAAAAGTGGGAGTAACTGCACAGGAAAAGCTGCAAATGACAGGCAAAGACCTGTCCGGAGAATGTCGGGTGGTGCTTCTCTCCTGCCCTGCTGCAGAAGGACAGGTCAATCGATAGATTAATAACTACCTTCTGCAAGGTAAGGTGTCGAAGCCCGGTAGTGTAGCGGTCAATCACAGGAGGCTCTGGACCTCCCTACCTAGGTTCGAATCCTAGCCGGGCTACCTGTTTTCAAGGATCGATTCTATCTCTCTTCAGCTCTTCTGTAGCATCAGGCGTTAGATGAATCTCAGCCAATTTTATGGCACCCATTGAGGAGATGATCCTTGTCATCATATCCGAAATGCTGTGCCCAAGCTCCTCGTCTTTGCTGGAGACCACCACGGACAGTGCGCAGCCCAGGTTATAGGCTGTCCAGCTGGCATAGGTAAAATGGACCATAAGGTCCTCCATTCCGCCCTCGATCCAGGGCCCCTCAGAATCGGGCCAGATCACACGGGATCTGATATCCTTGAGGCTTTCGATCCTGACCTCAAATTGAACCAGGCCATCTCTCATAAATCCACATCCAGAAAGCAATGAGGTCGCGAGCGAGGATGATGGACCCCGCTCGCGTTTTCGTTAATCAGACTGCAGTCCATCTTGACTTCCGTTGTCGTCAGTGACTGCAGTCGCATCTGTAATTACAGCAGCAATTTCCATTATCTGCAAGTGCGGTCATCGCTATTCAATGTTGCCATTGCGGCATCAGATCCCAGAAACTACATTAATAAACCTCTTTTGTTAAACCTGCAATTATCCGAAAACTAGAAATACATATAGCTAATAAATAAAGAGTTTACTGCGTGCAATCCCAACGATCGCAGGCTTATGTGCCAATTAAGCTGATCAGGAAAACCATCAGGGTTCAGGATGACTGAAAGATCAAATTATTGTGCCTGGATCAAAGGATGATGGGTCCTGGATGGCGCCGCGCAAATTCGACGCAGGTCTTTGGCTATTACGAAAGAGCATCGTTTGCATTGCAACTGCTCTGGCTGTCGTAGGTCCTCGATTGAAGAGAATGCGCAGTGCAGGAATGCATGTGCCTAATCTGATGAGAGCAGGCTCCCACCTACAGGTGATCGGGTCCCTTTAAAACGGGCGCTGTGCTACAATCCGGTGCTGTCTCATCGATAGCTCATGCATTATTCGAAAGGCGAGATGAGGCTGGCCGCGACTATGCGGGCATGCTCTTTGGAAGAAGACGCTGGGGTTCGGCGTTTATCTCGCCTTATTCAATCCTGTCCTCTAATCTCAAACGATTTTGGCGATATGAATGATGCACCAAGGCTTTTGTCGCGCACATAGGCCATTATTTTCGGGCGAATCACCTTCTGAGGAGGCACTCAGCCTGAACTCAATCTGCTCCAGACAAAAAATTTATATCCTTATACTATCATCAGGTTAGTATGTCAAAGTAATCATGGGGTGAGATGAAATGTGGGACAAAAGATATCCATCAATATTCGATATATTCGAGAGCTTTACCAAGGGTTTTCCCTTTGAGAAGAAGGATAAGTTCGACGACGATTGGTTCAAGGAGCCATTTGAGGAAATGATCAAGAGATTTGAAGAATCCATGCCTGAGGAGTTCAAGACATTTGTGCGCGAGGAAAATACGCCCGGAGGCGTCTCTCGCAGATATGGCCCCTTCGTCTATGGCTTCAGCTATACAGCAGAGCCTGGAAAGGAGCCTGTCTTCAATGAGTTCGGCAACATCAAGCCATCCTACAGAGGCATTGAGCCAAGCCAGGGACGCGAGCCACTGGTCGATGTCATGAGCGAGATGGAGAAGTACAGGATCTTCGTGGAGCTGCCCGGCGTGGACAAGGACAAGGTAAAGCTGGACGTGGCTGAGGACTCAGTTGAGATCAAGACCGAGGACGAAAAGAAGTTCTACAAGATGATCTACCTCGACTCTGCAGTGGACCCGGACAGCACGCGCGCCTCCTATAAGAACGGCGTCCTGACGATTGAGCTCGACCGGAAAGAAAAGAGAAAGGGCAAAGAGGTCAAAATCGAGTAGCTGCGAAAAAACGCAAATGGCCTCTTGAGCTAAAATGAGGACGGGAGATGCTTGAGGCCTGGGCATGACGAATGGCAGCCCATCGCCTTCCGTCAATTGGCAGGCGCTTTTACATGCGCTATCGCCATTTTTTTTCCCTTTTTTCTTTTTTTCTTGCTGCAATTTCAATCGGCAGCAGGCCTGAATTTGCTGTGGCTGACAGTTTTTCGATAAGAGCGGAACGATTATTCTGATTGACAATTCATGCCGGATTCAATGTCAACATGATGCGCTTTATGTTGATAATTTCTTTTCAGATAATTCCTACATAAGGCTTACATGTCATTTATATGATCTAAGATCTGTGATTCAACCCTCATAAAACGCCAATGTGAAAAATAGCTACTTAAATGCATACGACCAACAGTGGTTACATGCAAAGGGTGAGTGGAGTTTCAGGGGAAATAAAGGGAAACAGACGCGATGAGCAAAGCTGCATGCTATCCTGTCTGAAGGGGTTGATGCACAGCAAATATGGCGACGCTATCCTCCTCGGCGGTGTAACCATAGCTTTCGGCCTGCTGCTGATGGTTTCTGCCATCGGCTGATAGTCCGGGAGAAAAAACGCATCACCTCAACCTCCTATTTTTTTCTTAATCAAGATCTCGTTTTTCAGTGGACTATCTGGCCATAGGCATATAACAAAGGTTAAATTACCCACGGTGCTCTGAAAACATAACGAGGATTGGCATGGATAAGAACGAAAAGGTAAATGAGCTTGCAAGAAGGCGTGGCTTTCTCTGGCCAGCCTTTGAGCTTTACGGCGGAGCAGCCGGCTTTTATGATTACGGCCCACTGGGCGCGCCCATGAAAAGGCGCATTGAAGATATCTGGAGACAGTATTTTGTCATCTCCGAGGGATTTGCCGAGATCGAGGCACCCACAATTGGCGTCGAGGGAATTTACCAGGCCTCAGGGCACCTGAGTGGCTTTTCCGATCCGTTGACAAGCTGCAAGGAGTGCAAGGAGATCTACAGGGCAGACCACCTGATCAAGCATATTGTGGAGGTGCCTGATGCTCTCTCAAACGAAGATATCTACAAATGCATCAAAGACAACGAGATAGGCTGCCCTGAGTGTGGAGGAGAGCTCTCTGAGGTCTACGAGTTCAACCTCATGTTCAAGACCATGATCGGGCCGGGAAACAAGATGACCGGCTATTTGCGGCCTGAGACCGCACAGGGCATGTTCATCAACTTCCCGCGTCTTTTGCGTTACTTCCGCGACTCCCTGCCCTTTGCTGCTGTTCAGATAGGCAAGTCATTTAGAAATGAGATCTCTCCCCGCCAGGGAGTGATACGGCTGCGAGAGTTCACTCAGGCAGAGGCAGAGATATTCATAGATCCGCGGGACAAGAGCCATCCCCGCTTCTCCGAGGTCGCTGACATCAGGATGAAGTTCTATTCCCAGGCAGCGCAGGAGAAGGGCGAAGAGGAGGAGATGACATTTGGCGAGGCCGTGGAAAGGGGCATAGTGGCTCACCAGTCACTGGCTTACTATGTGGCCCGCACATATCAGTTCCTCCTGGCTGTGGGCGTGGCCCCTGACAGGCTGCGCTTCCGGCAGCACCAATCTGATGAAATGGCTCATTACGCAGCAGATTGCTGGGATGCAGAGGTCTTCCTGGACAGGCTTGGATGGATTGAGATCGTGGGCGTTGCAGACAGAACGGACTATGACCTCAAGGCCCATACTGCTGTGAGCAAGGTCAACCTGAGCGTTTTCGTACATTATGACCAGCCAGTCAAGAGGCAGAAGCTCGTGGTCAAGCCTGATTTCAAGGCTCTGGGACCGCGCTTCAAGGCCAAAGCCAGGGCAGTGGGCGAAGCTCTCAAGGCGCTTTCCGCGCAGGAGCTTGAGGCAAGCCGTGAAGGCGGAAATATACGGGTGACAGTGGACGGCGAGACCATTGAGATCGAGCCCGCTCTGGTCAAGTACGAGAGTGTTGAAGAGGAGATCAGGGGCGAAGAGGTCGTGCCACATGTCATTGAGCCCTCATTTGGAATAGACAGGATCATCTACACAGTTCTCGATCACTCCTATTACGAGGATTCAGTGGATGGAGAGGCACGGGCAGTTCTACGGCTCAGGTCCTCGGTTGTTCCAATTGAGGTAGCAGTTCTTCCATTGATGGACAGAAAGGAGCTTACGGATCCGGCCAAAGCGATTTTACAGGAGCTGAGGGGGCGCGGCATGAGGGTGGATTACGATACATCGGGATCCATTGGCCGCAGGTACCGCAGAAACGACGAGATCGGCACTCCATTCGAGGTCACAGTGGACTACGAGACACTCGAACAGGGAACCGTGACCATCAGGGACCGCGACAGCATGCAGCAGGTCAAAGTCCCCCGCTGGCAGATCGCAGACAAGCTGACGGCCCTTCTCTCAGGCACTTTGAAGTTCACAGATGCCGGGGATCTGGTGGCCCAGTCCAAAAAGGAATAGGCGCAGGAAGCCGGGCCAGGAGTCTTGATATTGCCGGAGCTGGTAGGTGACTGGCGGTCCAGGCTGGTCAGGGAGATTCGGCGAAAGGCCGTTCATCTCACCGGCCTGTCAGTCCCCCTGGCCCTTATCCTTTTGGGCCGGGCATTCACTGTAGCTGCCATTGCTCTGGTTCTGGCTGCATCAATTGTGATCGAGATGCTCAGGCTGCAGGGGCGGATCCGGCTGCCTGAGGTGCGTGATCATGAGAAGAACCATGTAGCAGGGTACATCTACTATATGGCCGGAAGCCTTCTCACAGTCTATTTCTTTTCTCCTGCAATTGCAATCACTGCGATGCTCTTTCTTGCTCTGGGAGACACTGTGAGCGGTCTATCAGGGTCCGTCCTGAAGGATTGCGATGTGCGGACCAGGCCTGCACCAGTTGGCAGCAGGATCGGATGGCGCGTCAAACCCCTGCCAGTCATCGCCTCCACATTTTTTGCCTGCTTTGTCATAGGCGCACTTGCTGCAGGCTTCACAGGCCTTCCATGGCCAGTTTACCTGGCAGGAGCAGCGACTGCGGCATTTGTAGACGGTGTGGCCATAATCGTTCATGGCATGGGCCTTGACGACAACTTCGGCATTCCTGTGCTTTCTGCTGCGGTTATGAGCGCGATCACACTGTTTCTCAACATCTAAATCTGAATGCCTGACCCTATTGCTGACTGCGAGTAATCCAAATTCTGGGCGGCCTAGAAAAGGTTTTTTAAAGTATGGCCGTGTAACATTTCCCGCTCATATGCGGCTTTAGCTGCTCTGACAAAGGGAATAAGGAGGATATGGAATGGATATTATTCTGATCGGTCCACCGGGATCCGGCAAGGGAACACAGGCCAAGATGATCGTCGATAAGTATGCAGTCAAGCACATCTCCACAGGAGACATACTGAGGGAGAATGTGAGAAACGGAACTGCCCTTGGAGTTGAGGCCAAGAAGTACATGGAGGCCGGAAAGCTGGTCCCGGATGCCTTGCTCATAGACATCATCAAGGACAGGCTGGCCAAGGACGACGTCAAGGGTGGATGGATGCTGGACGGCTTCCCCCGGACCATGCCCCAGGCAGAGGCTCTGGACAAGATGCTTCCGGCTCTCGGCCAGAAGATCAATGTGGTTCTCAACATCGATGTCCCCGATGCTGAGCTGGTCAAGCGCGTCACCGGCAGAAGGATGTGCAAGTGCGGAGCCACCTACCATGTCACATTCAACAAGCCCAAGGTCGATGGAAAGTGCGACGCATGCGGCGGCGACCTGTATCAGAGGGCCGATGACACCGAGGAGACTGTCAAGCAGAGACTGAATGCCTATCATGCTCAGACACAGCCCCTGATCGACTACTATAGCAAGAAGGGACTGGTTGCCACGGTTCTCGGCGTGGGCGACATCAAGGCGATCTTCGGCGAGGTTGCCAAGAAGCTCGATAAGTATTAGTGAATATCTTGCTCAACTTTTTTATCCTCATGAATTCAGAATGCTAAATAGAAATGTGTAGAACGCATATGCATCTAAAAATAGATTTTTAAAAAATAATCATTGGATCTCAGATCCAATGTGGATACAATACACCATATGATCCGCTCTTTGTGAATGCATCCTGGCCCAGGCCGTGTGTTCCGCTATTGCTCTGGCTTTTGAGAATTCCTGAGTATCCGTATTTCTTGGCGTATTCGGTTCTTGCAATCGTTCCGGCATATCCGTAGAAACCCTGTTGCGCATAGGTATTGTAGCTATCAGCATATGCAGTCGCAGTCCAGGTGTATGGATATTTGCTCAGCACTGGCTTATTTGTCATTTTTACATAGACCTCTGA
>DAONDW010000018.1:0-3381 GCA_035402785.1 Methanothrix sp.
TGAACTCTTTCGAAAAATTTATATTCTTAAAACTGATTCTAATTCAAAATCAGAACTGGAATTGAGTAACAGGTGAATAATAGATGAAAAATCGATTGTTTGCAGGAGCATTAATTGCCCTCGCCCTCCTTTTCATGGGGGCAGCACTGGTACAGGGCGCAGATGAAAGTGGAATAGCCATAACCAGCGTCAATTTTGCAGCCACAAGTCCTGAAAAAGATAATTTGAATGAAGAATGGGTGGAGATCAGTAACCTCGGATCTGCAGACGCAAGTCTGACTGGCTGGACTCTTGAGGATGCACAGAACCACAGCTACTCGTTCCCGGATATCAGCCTCAAGGCCGGTGCAGCCATCAAGATCCACACTGGCACCGGAACCGACACAGAAGAGGACCTCTACTGGAACCGCAGCTCCTCCATCTGGAACAATGACGGAGATGTGGCAACCTTGATGGACGCCTCCGGAAATACCATCGCAAAATATCCGGAAGAGGCCTGAGCTGCAGAAATCCTCATCTTCTCTTTTTCCCTATTTTTTTGATTCTGCCACAAAGCCATTCTCAATTGGCCCTTATTCCCTGCCTCAGAGCGCAAATGGCTAATGTCATCATATCCATCTCACAGGCGGTGTGTTTCGATGAATCTGGAAGAGATGGCAGGCGTATTGAAAGCCTCGTTGGGAATTAATGAGAACGTCGTGGGCGTCAAGCTGTTCAAAAGCGAAGAGCAGATCCCAAAGGACCTCGCCCCAATGGAAAAGCCGCTTCATTACTGCTCCATGATACAGGGTGCGCGACGGGAAGGAAAGAGCTTTTTTGCTCGCGCAGACAGCCATGCCTGCAAGGGCGGAGCCGCAGGCATAGGTCTCGTGCTGTGTCCTGAGAACATCTCCAGCGGAACTCTGTACATGGACAAGCTGCACAAATGCGAGAGCAAGGAGATAGGAAGCAGCATCGCAGCCAACATGCCGCGCCTGTTTCCTGGCAGCGTCATTGCAACCTACGTCGCCCCACTGGAGAAGATGACCATAAACCCGGATGTGGTCATACTGGTGGGAAATCCCCTGGTGGCCCGCAGGATTGTGCAGGCTGTCATGTTCAAAAAGGGCGGCAGAGCCAGCTTCAATACCGCCGGAATCCAGTCATTCTGCGTGGATGCCACAGCCTCGCCTTACCTGAAAGGAGAGGTGAACATATCCCTGGGCTGCGATGGATCAGCCAGAAACTCCGGCCTGGAGGACGAGGTCGTCGTGGTCGGAATCCCATTCGCCATGATGGAGGACATCTGCGAGGTCCTCAAGAGCCACTACCAGGGCTGGGACAAATTCATGAGGGGATGAGGCAGGCCAGCCAATCAAATCTTTTTCTCAGGGATATTTTGATAATTAATAGGGATGTATTAGTAATACTATTTTGAGAAAAAGACATAAATATTCACATGCATATGATTACTATGGCGAGGGGCGACTTTGCCTGGTCAGGGGGAGAAGGTCAGGATTCACCCAGCCTCTCGCCCACTTTCGCGAGACAAAAGGAAGACAAAATGATATGGATGCTCTGCTGTTTTGCCAGTCCTATCCTGACAGCTCCTGACAGCACCCAACTGCAACCCAACAGCTAATGCCTGTTCCATCCTGCTACATCCTGCTTCCTGCCTGCCCCATCCTGCTTCCTGTCTGCTCCAGGCATCCGTAAGGGAAATCATGCAGCCACACTGCTGCCACAGCAAGATTGATAAGTATTTAGCCTTCAATTGACGACCGTGACAAATATCAGAATGAGCGCTGATTCGAGGGATTCATGCAAATGAAGTCGCCATGTGAGGAGATCGTGTGGGATGTGCTGCCCAGCATCAGGGCGGCCATTGCTGAGGCGCTTGTCAAAAGAGGAATATCTCAAAAAGAGGTCTCCAAAATGCTTGGAATCACGCCTCCCGCCGTATCTCAATACGTCTCCAAGAAGAGAGGCTACAATATCGAATTTAGAGAGGACATCCGCCAGGCCATTGCTGTTCTGGCAGAAGACCTGATATCCGAAAAGGTCAAAGGCAGCGATCTCGTAATGAGGATCTGCGCCATCTGCCGCATGTTGCAGGATGACGAAAATGCGTGCATCTCCACCAAATGCAAAGGCCTTTGATCGTTTGAATGATTATTATTAAAATAGTATCTCCATAGGAGGATTCATGGACCAGGTGGCGATCAGAAAGGATTTCCCCATCCTCAAGGATCTTATCTATTTTGACAGCGCTTCCACAAGCCTGACGCCTGAGCCTGTGATCAAGTCCCTCCTGGACTATTACAGGAGCTTCAAGGCCAATGTGGGCCGCGGCGTCTATCGCACTGCACAGCTCGCAGACCAGCGCTATCGGAATGCTCACCAAAAAGCAGCCGGGTTCGTGGGCGACGTTGGCTATGGATGTGATGCTGGCGATTCAGGCGATGCAGTCAATGCAGGCGGCGTGGGCTATTCCGGGCCAAAAGGCACCACTATCTTCACAAGAAATGCCACCGAGTCCATCAACATCGTCGCCCGTGGCCTGAAATGGAAACGGGGAGACCGCATAGTCACAACTCTCCTGGAGCATCACTCAAATCTTCTCCCCTGGCTGAGGCTCAAAGAGATGGGCATCGAGCTACTGGTGGTCAGGCCCGACAGGAGCGGAAGGCTTGACATCGGAGATCTTGAAAGAGCCATAGAAAAAGGCGCCCGCCTGGTGGCCATGAGCCAGCTCTCCAATGCTCTCGGCACAGTCCTTCCTGTCAGGGAGGTCGGCAAAATCTGCAGGGATCATGACTCTGCTCTTCTGGTGGACGCAGCCCAGTCAGTGCCACACATGCCTGTAAATGTGCTTGATATCGGCTGTGATTTTCTCTGCTTCTCCGGGCATAAGATGCTCGCTCCGATGGGCTCAGGAGTTCTCTGGATTAGAAATGCTGATGCTGATTCAAATGAAGAAAAAAGGCAGATCGAGCCGCTGTTAGTAGGCGGGGGCATGGTGCAGGACGTGAGCATTGGCGCGGACGATGGTAGGGACGGCTGCAACTGCAATGAATGCGATTATGATTATCAGGTCAAGCCGGGATACGAGGGCTACGAGGCAGGCACACCTGATATTTCGGCAGGTATCGGCCTTGGTGCTGCTGTGGATTATCTTCAGAAGGTCGGAATTGAAGATATCTGCCATCACGAAGAGAGGCTCACCAACAGGCTGCTCGAAGGGCTGCAGGGGATATCAGGCGTGAAAGTCCACGGTCCAGGGCCTTCATACTCATCATCATCATCATCTTCAAGCCAGGAAATGAGGGGTGGAGTCGTCTCCTTTGAGGTGGAGGGCCTTTTGCCACATGAAGTTGCACTCATGCTCGACCAGGCTTCAAA
>DAONDW010000018.1:3481-8825 GCA_035402785.1 Methanothrix sp.
ATCAATAACAATAATGAATGAACTAAAATGAGTGAACTGAGTGGATTGAATGGACTGAGTGGACTTAGCGAAATGTGTGAAATGGAAAAAGATGATCAGAGACTGTAAGTGCATCCGGGTGGATGGAGACAGCTATGAGGAGTCTGCCTGTCAGGTGGCAGAAGAGGTGCCTCTTTCCATCTTCATCAATGGCCGGCATTTCGCAACAGCCATGACCAGTCCCCAGATGAGGTCAGAGTTCATAGTGGGCCATCTGTTCTCAGAGAGAATCATTGGTGGCCCAAAAGAGGTCGAGTCTCTGGAAATAGAGGGAAATGTCGCGAGAGCCATCGTCGCCAATCCCATGCGGGCCATAGTTCCCCGCAGGCCAATTGTGAGCGGCTGCGGTGGAATTGCCTCATTTCTGGATGAGTCAAAGCTTCCATTGATCAATTCCGACCTGAATATAAATAGAAAGCAGGCAAAGGAGGCGATGGAGGCGATATCACTATCAGATATTCACATCGCCACTGGAGGAGTTCATTCTGTGGGGCTCTTTGGCATTGATGAGCCCATCATCATCGAGGACATCGGCAGACACAATGCCCTGGACAAAGCCATAGGATCTGCCCTTATGCACCGGACGGATTTCGACTTTTCCAGCAGCTATGTTGCCTGCACTGGCCGGGTCTCATCAGACATGGCCCTCAAATGCTCGGTGGCCGGCATTCCAATAGTCGTCTCGCGCGGAGCCACCACAAGCCTTGCCATCTCCATAGCCGAGAGGACGGGGCTATGCATCATTGGTTTTGTGAGAGGAAAAAGGATGAGCGTTTACACCCATATCAGCAGGCTGGACCATCCGTGATATTCGACGGGGCCTGATCATCGATGTTGTCAAAAAAAAGCCTTTCTGGGATTTTTCCTCTGGGATCATCACAATACAAGAAAAATTCGGATACAAGCCATTGGGAATTTTCAACAGACATGACCCATAACCGTTCCCGCAAGCCAAAAATACGAATGCTAGACTATTTATGGTAGAAGTTCGAAAGAATGATGGTGGCAATAAAATGGCCTCTTACAAGGAAAAAATTCTTGAAGTTATTGGAGAATCAGAGGTGGGTCTGACCACTGTGGATGTAGCCAAGAAGGCTGGCGTCAGCAAAACCACAGTCATCAAATACCTCTCAGTTCTCAGCTCCGAGGGCCAGGTGGAATTCGTGGAGGTTGGCCCGTCCAAGCTCTGGAGAAACAAAGGCATGGGAATAAAACATGTGGAAGAGACAGCTCAGACATTGAACATAGAGGCTCTTCCGCTGGTGGACATTGACTTCTGCAACGGAGAAGACAAGACGGTTTGCTTCTCATTTCGGGTTGATTCTGAGCAGATATGTGCGCTCATGAAGCGCGCCAACAAATGCATAATGAAAGCGACAGAGACATATTGAAGGAGAAGCGTCCCATGCCAAAAGAATCCAAGATGTTTATCCCCCGGGAAATTGAGAACTTTTTCCAGATTGATGGTGGCCAGACGCTCTTGATCAAGGGCCTGCCAGGAACCGGCAAGACCACTCTCGCACTGGAGATCATGAATAGCCTGTGCGAAGACAGAAATGGTATGTACATATCCACACGCGTAGAGCCACGCCGGCTGTATGCCATCAATCCCTGGATAGAAGAGGTCGTTCCTCCAAAGAACGTGGTCAATGCCACCCAGACCAAGCTGCTGGAGAGCCTGAAGGGAATGGGAAAGGATCTATCCAACTACTATGCCGTCCTGGATTTTTTCAAGGTGTTCTTCGACGAGGCTGAGGAGATGGACAATCCCATGATCATCATCGATAGCTGGGATGCAGTCCTGAATTACACGGCCCACTTGATAGGCAATGCCCAGCACAGCTTCGAGCAGAACATCTGCGAATTTGCACGTGATCTTGATACCCACCTCATATTCGTCTCAGAGTTTGCGAGCATCATGCCTCTCGACTATATCGTGGACGGAGTGGTGACAATGGAGCAATTCAGACTGCCGGGCTATGCAGAAGGCAGCATGAGGACCCGCTATGTCCGCCAGATCAAGCTCGATAAGCTGCGAGGGGTGGAAATCAATAACAAGACATACACGGTAACGCTTCACAACGGTCGCTTCAGATTCTTTGAACCCTACCGGGAACACAGAGATGCCCGAATTGCCAGCGATGGCATGAGAATCCCTGACCCGAGGAAAGAGTGCATATCCACAGGCATTCCGGACCTGGATGCTCTGACAGGTGGATTGAGATACGGCACATGCAACGTCCTTGAGATCGACCATGGCGTGGGCAAGAGGTACTATCAGATTCTGACGGCCCTCGCCTCCAATGCCATAAAAAATGGCAGAGGCGTCTTCATACTGCCGAGCATCGGCTATCAGCTCAGCTCACGCGATATATTTGTGCCGAATAACGTCATAGTCTCCCAACCGGAAGGCGATGACCCTGTATGCTGGGGAAAGGAGATCCTTGAAAAATGGGATGAGCTTCGAGAGAGGACTGGCAGGCCCATATTAAACATCATTGGCCTGGATACAATCGAATTCGCCTTCGGCTACAAGGCAGTCCTCAACCTGACAAACCTCATGGTCAGAAACTGGAAGGAGACCAACGACATAAATTTGCTCGTGGTAAAGAGCGGCCAGGAGAGCATGAACATGGCCGTTCACACCGCGGACACCTACCTGCTGGTCAATGAGCTGAACGGAGGGCTCTGTCTGTACGGCGTCATTCCCAGAACCGAGCCCTATAGCATGCTTCTCGAAGACAGGAACAAGATCTCACTGACGCCAATCGTCTGAGTCTGAGATCGCCTTTTTTCCTGTCGCTCATCTTATCTGGGCTTTCCCGACTGGAATGGCTCATCGGGAAGGCTCAGGCCTTTGCAAGCGCTTTGGCCTCACGCGCAATTCTGGCAGCCGCTTCCTTTCGCATCATATCGACGAACTCTCTTTGAGTGGCAAATATGAGCGTTCCTGTGGGACAGGCAGCCACACAGGCGGGAACCTCCAGGTTCTTGCAGCGGTCGCACTTGACTGCCTTTCTCACCTCGGTATGTCTTCCGATGACTCCGTATGGGCAGACCATGGCACACATCCAGCATCCCACGCAATTTTCTGCATTGCGGTCTACTATGCCCGTGACCGGGTCCTGGCTCATAGCGCCTGTGCGGCAGACTGCCACGCAGGGTGCATCCTCGCAATGCCTGCAGACGAGGGGCATCTTCTGGCCCTCAGCCATCTCCACATAGACCCGGCGAACAGGCCCGGGCTTTTCGGATACTGCAGAGAAAATGCTCTTGCCAGAGGAATGCTCCACAGCACAGGCCATCTCGCAGGATTTGCATCCCAGGCAGCGGTCCAGGCGGACGAATACCTCTTTCATAGTCTTTCTCCTCCCTACAGACCGAGCTTCCGTCTCTGGCTTTCGATGTGCTCGATCATGAGCGATGCTGCCTTGAATGGGTCCGGCTCCACTGCAAATGTTGCGCCCACCACATCTTTTGCTCCGGAGGTGAGTAGGCCAGTGACCGCTGAACTGCCGAGGACGCAGGGAACAGTTCCAAGCACAGTGAACACGCCAGATGCCACAACATAGGCCCCAATGGCCACAGCCTTCTCGCTCATCCATTCGGGTGCGGCTCCGGCCACAGGAAGGTCGCTTACGTCAACGCCGAGCGCATTGGCGATTGCTGCTGCAGCCACGAGAATGCGGCTGATATCAACGCATGAGCCCATATGCAGCACAGGAGGAACGCCTAAAGCCTTACAGACGCCCTTAAGTCCATCGCCAGCCATCTCAGCAGCCTCAGGCACTAGCAGGCCTGCCTTGGCACAGGCCTGAGCATTGCAGCCTGTGTTGATTACAAGCACATCGTTTTTGATCAGCTCCCTGACCAGGTTGACATGCCCGAAATCGTGGACGATCTTGGGATTGTTGCATCCCACTACAGCAGCTATGCCCCGAATGGCACCGCTCTTGATGGCGCCAAGAAGCGGGTCGAGGCTGCCTCCGAGGGCACCAACAATAGTCTCAACTGAGAAGCCGACCATGCATTTGGACTTCTCTCTGGGGATGTGGACCTTGGCAGGATTTCTGTTACTGTAGTTCTTGACAGCCTCGCTGACGATGGCTCTCGCTGTATCCAGAGCTGTCTCCTCATGAAATTCCATATGCACGGCTCCGGGGAATTTTGCCTTGGGAGAGGTGGAGATGAATTTGGTGTGGAAGCATCCGGAAAGGGCCCCAAGAGCCGGCATTATGCACTGCACATCCACAATCATTGCATCGACGGCTCCCGTGGCAACAGCCAGCTCCTGCTGAAGGAAGTTTCCAGCCACCGGCACGCCGTGGCGCATGAGAACCTCGTTTCCAGTGCAGCATATTCCTGCGACGTTGATTCCAACCGCGCCCTGTTTTTTAGCAAGTTCGGCCAATGCGGGCTCTGCAGCCGCTGCCACTATCATCTCTGAGAGAAGCGGTTCGTGTCCATGCACTATGATGTTGACCTTGTTCTCCTCCAGCACGCCTAAATTGGCCTCGGAGAATGTGGGCTTGGGAGTGCCGAAGAGGACATCCTGCAGCTCGGTTGCTATCATCGAGCCGCCCCAGCCATCTGCGATGCTTGTGCGTAGCCCATGAAGTATCAGGTTGACAGGATCGTTATCCACGCCCATATGAGTTCGGTGCATGCATTCAACGATCTCCCTGTCGATTCCCCGCGGATCTATTCCAAGTCTCTTCCACAGCTCCTGTCTTTTGGCCGGAGCCCGGCGGGTGAACTGGATGGGTCCGTCCTGCTTGCCGAATTCGGCCAGGATGGCATCTGCCAGGGCGATCTGCGTATCCACGCCGTATTCCTTCATGAGCAGCTCCATCTTCGCCTGGTCTTTGATGCTGTAAGAGGTGGCCCGGCCTGAAACTACCTCACGGAATGTATGTGCCACGTCTCTCGCGTGATCTGAGTGAGCTGCAGCTCCGGCTGCAATGCTGCGAAGAAGGTTACGCGCAACGATTATGTCTGCAGTGGCACCGCAGACGCCTTTGCTCGCGCCTTCCCCAAAGGGATCTATGCGACAGGGGCCCATGTTGCAGTTTCTGCAGCACAATCCCAGTTCACCAAAGCCGCATTGGGGCTGCTGCTTTTCAAAACGATCCCAGGCAGTCTCCAGGCCTGCTCTCTGGCAGACATCGAGCATGTCCTGGCTGGCCGGGTCTATAGATCTGTTGCGAACATCCTTAGCCATTGCAATTGCCTCCTTAATCAACTCTGATTTTTGCAGAATTCAGTCGAAATGAAGATACCTCGAAATCCGGCTGCAACTATTTAA
>DAONDW010000018.1:8925-13601 GCA_035402785.1 Methanothrix sp.
ACTCCACTATCTTCTGGCATGGGGCACATATTTGTAAGCCCTCTGAACTGGGGCCTTGGGCATTCCACCAGAGACATTCCCATCATTGAGGAGCTATTACAGAGAGGGCATGAGGTGACCGTTGGCAGCAGCGGAAACGCTCTGGCTCTCCTGCAAAGGGAATGCCCTGAATGTAACTTCATGGAATTCAAGGATTATCCTGTGCCATACAGCAGCTCACGATTTTTCCTGCCGGCCTTTGCTGCGGGCCTTCCAGCACTCCTGCGAGCCATTGCCGGGGAGAAAAAAAGGTTTGAGCAGATCCTCGCCAAAAACAAATTCGATATGATCCTCAGCGACAACCGGATGTCTGTCTACAGCTCGAAAGTTCCAAGCTTCTTCATATCGCACCAGCTCCGCTACAGCCTGCCTGGCCTGCTATCTCCCCTGGAGGTGATGACCATGCAGTTCAACAGCCTCTTTCACAGCCATTTCCTGGGTGTGATTGTGCCAGATATTGATCCTGCCGGAGGACGCCCGAACCTCAGCGGCAAGCTCTGCCACTCCAGTGTGGCGGCCACAAATCGTCTGGTCTACTACGCAGGAATTCTGACAAGCACCAAGAAGATGTCACTTTCAGAGGATCTGGACTATCTGTTCATAGTCTCCGGACCTGAGCCTCAGAGGACGAAGTACGAGGAGATCGTCATGAGACAGGTGCAAAAGCTTCCCGGAGAAAAGGTCGTTCTCCTCGGAAGCCCGCAAAAAGAGCTGCATAAAAAGCTGGACAGGACAACCACTGTTCATTCCTATGTTTCCACAGACGAGAAGGCAGAGCTTCTGAACCGGGCTCGCTTTGTCATAGCCAGGTCCGGCTACACTACCATGATGGAGATCGCGGAGCTTGACAAGAAACATGGCCTCTTTTCTCCAACTCCTGGCCAGACCGAGCAGGAATATCTCTCCAGTTACTACGCCCGCCAGGGCTGGTTTTTGTCCCGGAGCCAGTATAGTCTGAAGCTGCCAGAGGATGTTGAGGCTGCCAGGTCGTACCACGGATTTCCGGAGATGGCCAAGACTCGCGAAAATGTAAAGAAGCTCTATGAGCAGCTTTTTAAAAAATGCCTGGATTGAAGTCCTTGAGAAAAAATAGCTCATCGATTTTTCATAATTAGAAAATATATTTTGAAAGAATCATGTCCGAGATCTCAACTTTCCCCTTGCCATCGAGGCGAATATCCCCAGAATGCAGAGGACAGAGGAGACTGCAAAGGCCACCCTGACGCTTGAGAGAAACTCGGAATAGTGCTCCGATGTGATCTGCACCGCCCCCAGATAAAATGAAAAAACCATCATGGCAAAGCTCATGCTGGAGACCTGTCCGATCAGACGCATAGTCCCGAGAGTCGCAGATCCAACACCATAGTGGCGCGGGTCCACTGAGGACATGATGGCATTGGTGTTGGGCGAAGTGAAGAGCGCCAGGCCCAGACCCAGAACCATGAGATCGGCAACAATTGTTGTGATGCTCGTATCCTCGCTGAGAAACACGAATGCCAGGACTGCAACAAATGTAAAGGCCATCCCGGCTGTGGCCACCAGACGCGGCTCCATTCTGTCTGAGAGCCTTCCAGTGTAAGGGGAAAAGATTGTCATCACAGCAGGCTGCACCAGCATGATCAGCCCGGCCTGGTCTGGCTCCAGCCCCTTGATGTACTGCAGATAAAGGCTCAGAAGGAAGGTTATTGCATATGTGGCACTGTAGCTTATGAGGGCCGCAAGATTGGATAGCGCAAAGACGCGGTTGTTCCGAAAGAGGCCGACCTCCAGAACCGGGCTTTTCACCTTCGCCTCAGAGCGTATGAGCAGAGGCAGAGTGATCGCCCCTAAAAGCACAAGGGCCGCTCCCTGCCAGCCGGGCAGAAGCGAAAAGCCGCACATGACGGCCACGAGCATCAGACTGTAGATGATGGACCCTCTCAGGTCGAATCTTTCGCCCCTGGCACCTGCCCACTCGCCATGAAGCCTTGTGAAGCCCAGGATAAGAGGTATCACACCCAGGGGCACGTTTACCAAAAAGAGGCTTCTCCATCCGAGGTATTGAGTGAGAATGCCGCCCAAAAACGGTCCCATGGAGAGGCCCAGATACACTGATGCAGCATTGATCCCAAGCACCTTGCCCCTCTCCTGCACTGGAAAGACATTGACCAGAATCGCCGTGCCTGTGCCAAATATCATGGCGCTGCCTATGCCCTGCAAAATCCTCGATGCCAATAGTATGTCGATTGTGGCGGCAAAATAGGCTACCAGGGACGATGCTGTGAATACGAAAAGGCCGATGAGAAAGACCTTCTTCATGCCGTAGATGTCCGCTAATTTTCCAAAGGGCACCATGAATACGGCAGCAGAGAGCAGGTAGCTGGTGGCAACCCAGCCTAAGAGGAGAGCATCCATTGAGAACTCGGCCCCAATTGCCGGAAGTGCGATATTGATGGATGAGGCCATGAAAGGAGGAAGGAAGGATGTGAGGGTGGCTATGGCCAGGGCGCACTCTCGGTTGGATGATTCGGAGCAAAATGGCATCAGGAGGATAATCATGATGCGATCAAATAATCTTTCCCCCAGCACAGAGATAGCAATCGAAAAGCTGCGTTTTCCGGCTGCTGGCTGAGGAGGCAGTCGATATTAGTTCTGAAAAAATGTAATAAGTATAAATAGTATCATGTGCAACAGATAATACGGAGAAGACATATGGGTGCTTTGCCATCATTAACGAAGTTCATCATCGGATTTCTTTTGCTGTCAATGCTCATTGCGAATTCGATGGCGAACGAGGAAAATAACTCAAAGCAAATACTAATATTAGCATCATATAATCCGGGCCTGAAATGGACAGACTCCATCGGAAGTGAGATCGAGAATCAGCTTTCGATGTATTATCCTCAAGCTGCCTTCTATCTGGATTACATGGATACCAAAAAGCAGCCGCCCACAGAAATGCGCCTGGACGAACTGAAGGAGTCCTTCAGGGCCAGGTATAAGGATCATCGCTTTGATGTCATAATATGTTCGGATGATGACGCTTTTGATTTTCTTCTGAAATACAGAGATGAGTTATTCGGAAAAGTCCCTGTTGTCTTTTGCGGAGTGAATTTCTTTGAAGATGATATGCTGAAAGGCAAGAGCAGCTTTACAGGCGTGGTGGAGGCATTTGATCTCTCTGGCACAATATCCCTGATGCTCAGGCTGCATCCTGAAACATCGCAGATAGTCATCGTAAACGACCGTACCACCACAGGCAAGGCCAACCAAAATGTCATGAACCAGACACTGCCAGGCTTTAGCAAAAATGTGAGCTTCGCCATTTGGGACAATATGACTGTGGAGGAGCTGCAAAAAAATGCATCTAGCCTTTCCAATGGAAGTCTGCTGCTTCTTTTAAATTACAATCGCGACCGTTTGGGAAGAGTTCTGACTCATGAAGAGAGTGCATGGCTTCTTCGAAGTGCAAGCTCGGTCCCGATTTACGGCACGCGAGACGTTTACATGGGCTTTGGCGTGCTTGGGGGAGTGATTACCACAGGTCCAGTCCAGGGTGATCTGGCCTCGGAATTGGCGCAACGCATCCTGCGTGGTGAGCCAGCTGACAGCATCCCGGTAATAAAAAAGCTTCCTGCTGTATTCATGTTTGATCTGCTGGAGCTGCACCGCTTCGGCATCCCGCTCTCAAGCCTCCCGCAAGAAAGTATACTCGTCAACCAGCCATTAGAGCCGCGTGCTGACTTCAGCGGCAAGAATCTGAGCGGCATGGATCTGGTCAGAGCCAACCTCGGCCAATCCAGGCTTGAGGGAAGCATTCTCAATGGCATGGATTTGAGCGGCTCCATTCTGACAGAAGCCTATCTGTATGGCACAAAGCTGATAGCAGCCAATCTTTCAGGCGCAAATATGCAGTCAACTGACATTCATGATTCTGATCTATCTTTTGCCAATATGTCCTGTGCCAACCTCATAGCCACAGATCTGTCTGGTTCGAACCTGACTGGTGCAGATCTCCGTGGAGCAGATTTGAATCAGGCTCGTTTGGGGCATGCAATCTTCACAGGAGCGAATTTAAATGGGGCAAACCTGACCGCAGCGGATGCTCAGAGTGCAGATTTTAAAGAGGCATCATTATCAGGTGCATATTTGAGGCGCGCGAACTTATATGGTTCGAAATTGATGAAAGCAAGTCTCACAGGAGCTGACCTGATTGGAGCGAACCTGATAAACGTCTCAATCGCCAATTCAGATCTCTCCTGGGCAGATCTCTCTGAGGCTCGATGTAGTGGTGCGGATTTCTCAGGCTCCAGGATGGCTAAATCGAAATTGAGTTTTACCAATCTGACTCGCGTAAACCTCAGCAGTGCGAACCTCTCCGGCTCATATCTCGTGGCTTGCAGTCTTAGCGATTCGGATCTCACAAATGCGGATCTCTCCGATGCGAACCTCGAAAATGCCATTATGCATCAGGTCAGGCTTGTCGGGGCCAGGCTATCGGGCGCCAATCTGCCTGGAGTTCATCTGGAAGGCGCTGATTTATCAGGATCAGATCTCAAAGATGCCGATTTAAGCCGCGCTATGCTCAACAGGTGTAATCTAACTGGTGCCAATCTGAATGGAGCCAGGATTCTGGGAGCTGATCTCAGCCTTGCGGT
>DAONDW010000019.1:0-5686 GCA_035402785.1 Methanothrix sp.
CTGCGTCACCCCTGCCCAGACCTTGAGCTGGGTCTTCGACATCAAAGACACCGATATCTGGTGGTGTACTGCGGATGTCGGATGGATCACCGGACACAGCTATGTCGTCTATGGACCACTCTGTCTCGGCGCAACGAGCATGATCTACGAGGGCTCCCCGGACTATCCAGACTTCAGCAGGTGGTTCAAGATCATCAATGAGAACAAGGTATCGGTACTCTACACCGCGCCCACTGCCGTCAGGATGTTCATGAAGGCCGGAGATCAGTGGCCGAAAAAATATGATATCTCATGCCTGAGGCTTCTGGGATCTGTGGGTGAGCCCATTAACCCCGAGGCCTGGATCTGGTACAGGAACAACTTCGGCGGCGGCAAGCTGCAGATCATGGACACCTGGTGGCAGACGGAAACCGGATGCTTCCTGGTATCGCCTCTGCCGATCACTCCACTCAAGCCCGGCTCACCAACGTTCCCGCTGCCCGGCTTCAATGTGGATATCCTGGATGAAGATGCCAATCCCGTACCGCCCGGAAGCGGTGGAAACATCGTCAGCAACTCACCCTGGCCGTCGATGCTCAGGGCTTTCTTCAGAGATGAGGTCAGGTACAAGAAGGAATACTGGTCCACCTACTGGGACATCAGGCCTGGCACATACCTTGCTGGCGATAAGGCCACAAAGGACAAGGATGGATACTTCACCATCCAGGGCAGGATCGACGATGTGCTGAAGGTAGCAGGACACAGGATCTCCAATGCCGAGGTCGAGTCTGCGCTCGTCTCTCATCCCAAGGTCGCAGAGGCTGCAGTCATTGGAAAGCCCGATGAGGTAAAAGGCGAGGTAATCGTAGCCTTTGTAATCCTCAAGACGGGCATTGAGGCCACCGAAGATCTCAAGCCAATCCTGGCAAAGCATGTGCGCTCAGTGCTGGGGCCTGTGGCCTATCCAGAGGTCGTCTACTTCGTGAACGACGTTCCGAAGACCAGGTCCGGCAAGATCATGCGCCGCGTCATCAAGGCCAAGGCCCTCGGAAACCCTGTTGGCGACATATCGGCCCTCGCCAATCCGGAATCCGTGGATGCCATCCCGCTCATCAAGTGAGCGGGCATATCTTTTTTTTGCGTGCCAATAGAAAATAATAGGCTCAATTATTCTCTGCAGCAGTTTCAATGTTCATTGACAGTTTATGACGCGATTCATTTCGATCAGAAATGATCTTCGATTGCATATATTCAATATATTTAAAATTATAATATTATTTTTACGGTCTTTGAAATGCATATTATATTTGTTGTGTTCGAAAAATCTCTGAATCGGCGGTATATTTCATCATTTACGGGTATCGTTTTCTTCATGTAAATTCAGCTGTAGCCAGAATTGTAGATCTATAGTGAAAAATAATGATTATAAAAGATCGTTATGTTTTTTATCGCGATAACTTTATAAATGATCAGGTGAGTTTTGCATCGATGTTTCCCGAAACTTCCGCGCTATGTCGGGTTGTCAGGGTATTACAAGAGAGGTATAATCAATGATTCTTCACAAATGAGCCCGGACACTTCTAGGAAGGGGAAGCATTTGATCATAAGGAGGTATGAAATTGGCTGACACAGCAAAAACATCTGCTCTGCAGGAAGAAACCAGGATTTTCAACACCCCACAGTGGATAGTTGAGCACTCTAATGCATTTCAATGGATGAAGAAGAAGGGCTTCAAGACTGAGGCCGAGATGCGCAAGTGGTGCTCGGACAATTACATTGACTTTTGGGACGAAATGGCCCAGACCTATGCAGATTGGTTCAAGCCCTACTCCCAGGTTCTTGACGACTCCGGCAAGCCCTACTTCAAGTGGTTCACCGGCGGCAAGATCAACGTAGCCTATAACGCAGTAGATAGGCATGCTAAATCCGCAAACAGGAACAAGGTAGCTTACTACTTCATCGGCGAGCCAGTAGGCGACACCAAGGCCATCACATACTACGAGCTTTACAGAGAGGTCAACAAGCTCGCTAATGCTCTGAAGGCCGCGGGCGTCGAGAAAGGCGACAGGGTTGTCACATATCTGCCCATGATCCCAGAGCAGCCAATCACAATGCTTGCCTGCGCTAAGATCGGAGCAATTCACACCCTCGTGTTCTCTGGATTCTCTTCCGGTGGCCTGGCCAGCAGGGTCAACGATGCTGAGGCCAAGGTCGTCGTCACATCCGATGGATTCTACAGACGCGGAAAGCCACTGCCACTCAAGCCCAATGTAGATGAGGCACTCAAGAACGCCCCATCCGTCAAGAAGGTAGTAGTTGTAAAGAGAACAGGCGTTGCAGTCCCAATGACTGAGGGACGCGATGTCTTCTATGACGACTTCGTAGCAGGCCAGTCTGCCAAGTGCGAGACTCTCGAGCTTGACCCAGAGGACAGGCTGTTCATTCTGTACACATCCGGAACCACCGGCAAGCCCAAGGGTATTGAGCACGCCCATGGCGGATACGCAGTTTGCCCGGCCCAGACAACTTCCTGGGTACTGGATGTCCATGATGACGATGTCTACTGGTGCACAGCCGATGCCGGATGGATCACAGGACACTCCTACGTGGTCTACGGCCCACTGTGCCTTGGTGCCTCCAGCATTCTGTACGAAGGCTCTCCGGACTTCCCGGATCTGGGCCGCTGGTGGTCAATCATTGAGCAGTACGGCGTCTCCGTATTCTACACCGCACCCACAGCAATCAGGATGTTCATGAAGACAGGCGAGGCCTTTGTGAAGAAGTACGACCTGTCCTCAGTGAGAATTCTGGCTTCAGTCGGTGAGCCACTCAACCCAGAGGCATACATCTGGTTCAGAAAGAACATCGGCTCCGACGAAGCACCCATCATGGATACCTGGTGGCAGACTGAGACCGGATGCCACGTTGTCGCTCCTCTGGCCATGACACCTGAGAAGCCCGGTTCCGTTTGCTTCCCGCTGCCCGGCATGAACACCGATATCTACGACGAGGATGCCAACTCCGTGCCACTCGGCTACGGCGGCAACATCGTCCAGAAGACCCCATGGCCATCCATGCTCCGCGCCTTCTTCAGAGATGAAGTCAGGTACAAGAAGGAGTACTGGGACATGTACTGGCAGGTCAAGCCAGGCACCTACCTCGCAGGCGATAAGGCAACCCGCGACAAGGACGGCTACTGGTGGATCCAGGGCAGAATCGATGATGTGCTGAAGGTAGCTGGACACAGAATCTCCAACGCAGAGGTCGAGAGCGCCGCAGTATCCCACCCGAAGGTCGCAGAGGCAGCCGTGGTCGGCCAGCCAGATGAGGTCAAGGGCGAGAAGATCGTGGCATTCGTCATTCTCAAGGATGGCGTCGCTGAGGAAGAGGCTCTGAAGAAAGAGATTTCCACACACGTCAGGAAGGTTCTGGGCCCAGTCGCATACCCCGACAAGGTCTACTTCGTGAAGGATGTCCCCAAGACCAGGTCCGGCAAGATCATGCGCCGTGTCATCAAGGCCAAGGCCCTGGGCAAGGAGACCGGAGACCTGTCTGCTCTGGCCAATCCAGAATCCGTTGATAACATCCCACGCATTGACCTGTAAGTGGGATTTCACCCTCCTTTTTTTAAAAAATTGATAATGGTTGATTGGCTGTCTTCTGGCGTGATGTCCTATCGCGCATGATTGAAGCCATGGCAATTGCGTCACACATTCTTCATAGATTTATAAAATAATTAGATAATAGAGCTGTCTTTTTATTGACTTGCACTTGAAACTTCAATATTAAACAGCAGTAAAAATGTCTGTCGGTTGTTTTCTCAAACGCTCTATTTCATAAAATTATAAGCTTTTCCTCAGGTACTGTTTATATTACTTTCTTTCTGCAAAAAGTTTTAATGCTTCGGATTATTAATTCTAATTGGAAACGAGGGATGAGAATAGATGTCTGGTTGTGAGCACAAGCTTTCAGGTAGCAGAGAAAAGGTCTGGCTGCCCTATTATTTCGATGGCAGAGAACGGGGACTAAAACCGCACCCATATTGTACTGAATGCGGGCTGATCAAGAACCTATCTACAGAGAGGCCGCACAGCACCGGCTATTACATGAATCTCATTGCTGAGCTGGCAATCAGGCATAAGATTGCCAAAATACAGATAAGGCTCATAGCAATGGAGATGGATCGTCTGCAGCTTGAAGATAAATTCGGCATGGATAAATCGCAACAGGAAGACTTATTTATTGAAATTGCCACAAGGATATTGAATGTTCCTGCAAGATCCATCTATGAGCTTTTAATATAAAATTGCGCAGCCGGGACAATGATGATCAATTCACCTTCAATGTTTTTGCAGCGGGGAATTGAATCCGAACGGCTGTATTTTATTGATGCATTGAGGGGGATTGCTGCGCTCTGCATATTTATTTACCACATATACGGGACAATAGGCGGTATCACTGGATGGTCATATCCTGTCCATATCCTTCCAGAGAGGTTCATCGATTTGACCCTGGCAGGGATACCTCTATTTTTCATCATCAGTGCCTTCACGTTGTATCTATCTCTTGATGCCAAGTCAGGCGAGAAGAGGAGATCTGCCAAATTCTATCTTCGCAGGTTCTTCAGAATAGCACCCCTCTTTTATATTTTGCTGATATATGTGCTGCTTGATGATTTGATACTTCAAAAAGGGACAGTTTCCTGGCTCGAGGCCCTCGCCAACTTCACATTCACTTTCAATCTGGTGCCTTATTATTCGAGCAGCCTTTTCTCAGATGGCTGGACTGTTGGAGTTGAAATGCTCTTCTATCTGATTTTGCCCCTAATCTTTATGAGAGTAAATAATATATGGCGTTCGTTTATCTTATTCATTGGCATCTATTGGATCTCCGTAGCATGCAGAATGTTTTTGGGCACAATCGTTGGAGAAGATATCATGATGTCAACTAATTATGATTTTTATAATTTTTTCCATTGGGCGTACATATTCCCTGCGGGAATTATATGTTATATGATTTATAAATCGTATCTGCCAAAATTAAGAGATGAATACAGAACACCAATTGCTTTGGGAATGATGTTATTATCATTAATAATTTTATTTATATTTATAAATAATTATCCCTTATCTATGGCGCTATACGAAATTTATGAACCACTTGGAGGGCTGACCTCATTGCAGAGCATGAGCACAGTTGCTTTCGTTCTGCTCGTACTCTCACTCTCATTGCACTCAAATCGGTTCATTGTAAATCGATTTACCAGATTCCTGGGAATGATCAGCTACAGCCTATACCTCGTGCATCCTTTTCTGGTTGATGCATTGAAGCCGACATATGGCTATATTTATGACCATACATTATACTCAACCGATCTCAGCTTGCTCTCATGCATATTTCTGACTTCTCTAATCGCACTTCCAGCATCCCTGTTGATATATCATTTGATAGAATCTCCCGGGATCAAATTGGGAAAGAAGGTGATTTCAAGGCTGTGATGCGAGACGAGAATCTCCATGAAGATCTACATGGGCATCTCCTTGAGCATCTATCAGATCTGGATAAACTCATCCGGATGATGAATGCCTCAGCAAAGGGCCTGGCATGGTCAGGTGGAACTCGCATAAAATTGAATATAAAAATAGAAGGGCTCGGAGTCTATCCTCATCCCAGGAGAGATGAGGCCATCCATCATTGCCCATTCAGA
>DAONDW010000019.1:5786-10939 GCA_035402785.1 Methanothrix sp.
GTTCCGCTCATATAGTATCCATATAGCGTTCCTTCATATACGGAATACGGGTCCTCGTTATATCTCCATCGAATATTCTGGCCGTTATCGATCCATTGACCCCTGTTCATATCACCGTCATTGCCGAATGTGCCATCGGAGAAGAATATCAATTCCAATTCGCTGGATGATCCATCGCAGTCCCAATCATATGTCAGCGTCCATCTGCCGACGACATCAGGTTCGGCGTTGCTCCTGATGGGATTGGTATTGAAAGCTGTGTCCGGAGCTGAATCAGAATCTGCTATCCTCCTGAAACCCTCGCCGAAATATACCTGTGGAGAGCATACGCTCCATTGCCCGCTTCCGCTATAGGCCCACACATAAGCCTTATGGGAATAGCCGCAATGGATGGGAACTCTCACAACTTCATTATTGCTGGTTGTTGATGATTTGTACCAGGTGTCATTCCACGAGTCCAGGACGTAAAGATCGAAGTCGCCGTCTCCGCTCGCATACAGGCTGTAATCTGCATATGTGTATGGATTTGGACAGGGATGATCTATATCAGCAACGTAAAGCGAATGGGAATCTCCAGAATATTCATCGCTGCAATTGGCAGCAACATTTTGCAGTCCTATAATCCCAATCATAATTATGAGGACGGAAAGAATGGCAAGGGCTTTCATAATGCATCACCAGAGAATTTCTATTCATTTAATGAAACCTATTAACTATTAAGTTTTTCGTTAGAAATTCTGTCGTTTATCACCCTGTCCGACCTCAAAAGCGCATCGTGTGTCTGCCCATAGTGCTTTGCAGCATCACACATGATTTGCTTGAAGCCCTCCAGATCACCTGCATCTGCCTTTTCGCATAAACGCATGCATTCTGCCACAAAGGTCTGGCGCACTGAAGCTGCCTTTGGATTCTTCTGAATGGAGGCATATAGCTCAGGATTCTGGTCCAAAATTCTGCCAACGAAGTCTATCATGATCTCATAGACAGGTGACATGAACCTCCTCGAACGCTCAACATCGAATTCCAGAGCCGAAAGTGCTGCACCAATTCCTATGTAGGCAAAGTGGGTCAGCGCCTGGACAACGGCCATTATCTGGTCGTGTTCCTCCGCATCCAGCAGCTCTACATGTGCTCCATCTGCCTCGAAGAGAGACTTCATGACTGACTGCCATTTGCCCGTCTTTCCCTCGACTGGAGTGAGGATGACTGTCTGGCCCCGCAAAGAAGGCATTGTGGGTCCGAACATGGGATGCGTTCCAAGCACCTCAACTCCCTTTGGAGCATATGTCTTCATGGCCTTCACGGGACCTGATTTGATTGAGGTCACATCCATGATCAGAGTGCCGGGATGCATGCGTGGCGCGACCTGGCGGATGACCTCCACAGTCCTCTCGATTGTCACACTTACAAGGACTATGTCGCTCTTTTCGACCTCGGCCATCATGTCAGAAGCAAAGCGCACACCCAGCCTCTCTGCCACATCGACCTTTCCGCTCGGCCCCCAAACAGACACATCATAGCCTTTTTCTTTGAAGTAGCGAGCAAACCACGAACCGGTTTCGCCTGTGCCACCCAGGATCAGCATGCGCACCATTAAGCCCTCCTCCTTCGCGTCTCATTATTGCCTTTGATATTTCAATTTCCATTTCAGTTGACTTTATTCCCGCGTCTCTTGAGCGCTGAATGCCTCTCTTCTGCCAGAAGCTGTCTGCCTTGCAGTAAGAGCCTCTCGCACTGCTCGCACCATTACATCCACCGGTGCCTTCCTGCCGGTCCAGATCTCCAGAGCCTTTCTTCCCTGGTGGACCAGCATCATAACTCCATCGAGCGCCAGGGCCCCCGCAGCGCGAGCATCGAGCAAAAGCTGTGTCTCCCGGTTGTAGACGATATCAAAGACCACATGGTCTCTTTTTAATATCCCGGCCTCAAACAGCCTGGGGTCTCCCTCCCTCATGCCAACAGATGTGCAGTTGATTATGATATCAGCCTGCTTGACATGCTCTGCCAGGCTCGACAGGCTATAGCTCACAGCACCGACAAGCTCAGCCAGCTCCTGGGCCCTCTTTATGTTGCGGTTCGCGATGGATATCCTGGCACCCTCCTGATGAAGCGTATAGGCAATGGCCCGGGCCGCTCCGCCAGCCCCGATGAGAAGGACGTTTTTTCCCCGGACTGCGACTCCAGCCTCCTGCAGAGCGAGGTGAGCACCCCATCCGTCAGTGTTGTATCCTTTGATGCAGCCTTCTGAAAATGAAACTGTATTTACCGCTCCAATTGCCCTTGCCAGAGCATCGGGCTCCAGAACATCCAGCTCGAGGGCCTTTTCTTTGAGTGGGATCGTCAGGTTCAGCCCGGAAAAGCCCATGGCCCCTGCACCTATGAGTGCCGCCCTCAGGTCTTCAGCTCTCACCCTGAATGCGAGATAGCTTCCTGCCTCGCCAATTGCATGCAAAGCAGCATTCTGCATGGCCGGGGAGAGGCTGTGCTCAATTGGATCGCCAAAGATGCCGAATATCTTCATGTCCATCCGTTAACCTTCAGCCCTAAATAATTTGCAGGATATACCAGAGCAATCCGCCCATGAGTGCCCCAAAGGCCGTTGCAGCAAGATTCACACCATTATTGCTCAGGATGCCGCGGCTTTGCAGGGTGGCTCCGAGAAGGCTGTCGAAGTTGGTGCCCAGAAATCCGCCAATTGCAGATACGATTATGCCGAAGATGCCAACCATTCCCATTCCTGTCGCCAGGAGACCGATGATCAGAGCCCCGGCCAGAGAGGCAGCTTCGCCAAGAGGCGTCACGCCTCCGTCCACTCCCGGCTCAGTCTCTTTGAGCGTGGTGATCATGCGGGGCTTGGAGCGGCTGGTTTCGCCTATCTCGCTGGCCAGTGTGTCACCGTTGGCTGTGGCCACAGACGCAATAAAGGCATAAATGAAAACGTCGTTGCCGTAAACTCCGTAGCAAATAGCGAGGGCTAAAGCCACAAGGCTGTTGCTGTAGACGTTTTTATATCCGCGACGTCCTCCGTGAGATTGCGCGATTCCGAGCTTATGCTTATGGGAATATCCATAGCGAGTAAATGCTCCACCAAGGAGATAGAAGGCCAAAAGCAGCATAAACCAGGATATCCCAGCAAAGAGAATCACAAGCAGGCAGACTATGGTCTCGCTGAGAACTGCATCTGAGTCTGCTGCTTTGGCCCAGTAGGCCCCGATGCCCAGGACCAGGGCGAAAACGCAGATGGCCAGGATTCGCTGCAGCTCAGGCAGAGGATAGTCGAAGGAGAAGAGCCACATGACCATTGCTGAGCCAAACGGCACAGTGAAGTCCCTTTCCTTGGATGCATGGTGCAGAAAGGCTCCTGAGAGCCCCCCCAGTATGACCAGAAACAGTATTCGCTCCGAAGAGAGGCTGCCTCCAGATATCAGGCTCGCGACTGGATAGCCGAGACATATGTTGATGAGAAGATACATCATGCTGCCTGCCAGAGAATCGAACTTGCGGAAGGCGAGCGGCGAAAAGGTCGCAGCCACAAAGGAAATGGCAATGACATACAGTGGCAGGTTGGTATCTGTGAGCGCGAGGATAGGCCTCATGATGAGAAGCATGGCCAGAGATGCCGAGAGAAGACGGGACCCTCTGTCCAGCAGAAACACAACTGCAAGAGGAAGAACCGTGAAGGTTCCAAAGCCTGGCAGCAGCAGGATCATCAATCCTATGGCCAATCTTGCTACGTCTTCCCGCTCCATATGCTAGTGGAATCTGTTCATCGCAAAAATACTTTGCCTATGGATTATACTACCTGAATCCTGCTATGATATACCGTCTTTATGAGCATCTGCTGCAGGCCCAGATAAGAAAAGACAAGCTGCCCGGCTGTGTGGCCATTGTGCTCAGCTCCGGGGATCTCTTTGGCGATGGCCTGCATCGCCTGCGTCAGCTCCTGGATTGGAGCCTGTCAATTGATCTGCCATCCATCATCATTCATGTGAGCGGCGATGAGCCAGAGCTTCATGATAGAATTGCGAGTCTCCTGGCATCAGCCCCTGCACAGATAAGCCTGCATACTGCTAATGGCATTGAGCAAACGGGATCTGGCGGTTTTATGAAGGTGCTGGTATCTCTGGATTACGGCGGAAAGCGCGAGGTGGCAGAGGCATTCAGGAAAATCCTTCAGGATGTGGAAGATGGGAAGCTGAATGCAGAGCAGATCGATGAGGCGACAATTGAGTCGCATCTGCGCTTCTCAGAAAAGCCTGACCTGGTGATCAGAGCAGGTGGGAAGAGGCTCAGTGACTTCATGATCTGGCAGGCTGCCTATTCAGAGCTTTATTTCACTGATGTCAACTGGCAGAAGCTGAGAAAAATAGACTTTCTGCGGGCCATCCGGGACAGCCAGGGACGCAAGAGGCGCTTTGGCCGCTAGAAGCGGCTCATAGCTCTTCAGATCTGTTGGGACCTGTTGATATCCCTTGCTGTAAGGATGCTGAGAAAGCGCGCAGGTATCGTCTCAGAGATGACTATATCATCATTTACGGTCATCATCTTCACTCCAGCCTCCTGTGCTGCGGCGGCATCGGCCTGAATCACTTTTGGATTGCCTGTTCGGAATGTGGCTACATGCCTTGCCTTCTCAGCAGTTGTAGATAGGTGAACATATCTCTGCGAGGCGGCTTTGATGCCTATTTCCAGTATTCTATCTGCCTCCTCCTCGCTAGCTCCGTAGAAGAGCAAAGGCAGCCTGTTTTCCGGGTGATCCAGATCGACATCAACCGAATGGCCATATCGGGCTCTGATTCTTTCACCCCTGATTTCGTATCTCTCTTTGGAGTCAGACTGGACGAGAGCGATTATCAGATCCCGGCTGGCCCAGTGATGCCTGCTAGTAACGACATCTGCGAGCTTGTTGAGATCGACCCAGCCGTGGGAGTCCATGGTCAGCCCCAGATCGCCGGGAAAATGCCTGAGACAGCCCGCAACCAGTCGACCGAGCTGCTCCGTTTTGGTCTCATTTAAAAGAAGCTGGCCGGCGGAGCCGCATATGCAATGCTCTCCCCTGAAAAAACCATGCTGAGGGCAATGTCTGATCATCAATATAACTCCTTATGTCGGTCTGAAAAGCCCTTCGAATAGATATATCTGACTGCTGAGTG
>DAONDW010000019.1:11039-13380 GCA_035402785.1 Methanothrix sp.
TGGGGCAGATCTGGCATATGAGCAAAGTCTCAAATACATTTGCTCCAATTAAGCCCCCTTATGCTCGATTCCAATGATGTCGAGAGAAGGATATGCGAGATGCTCGATATGGGCGATGAGGAGTTGAAGGCCGAGCTGAAAAAGCATTTACTTCTTTCAGATGAGCGTCACCAGAGGATAGATGAAAGCCTTGGGGAGATTATGCAGGAGATCGATATGCTCCTCTCTCGCATAGATGACGCAGAGGATGAGGCGCAAGAAGAAGAGCAAGAGAAATCGAGCACAAGGTGAATCTCGTGGACAGCCTGCCAGATATTCAAGCATGTGAACCTGATTATCCCTTCAATCTGACCAGAGTGGGTGTGACCGGCGTCAAGAAGCTTGTGAAGGTCGAACGCGGCAATGATGAGAGGCCAGTAGTTCTCATCTCGAATTTTGAGGTCTTTGTCGATCTGCCCTCGGATCGCAAAGGAGCCAATCTCTCTCGTAACTTCGAGGCGATTGATGAGGTTTTGGAGGAGGCCATAAATTGCCCGGTCTATGAGATCGAGGAGTTATGCGGAGAGATTGCAAAAAGGCTTCTCTTCAGACATGAGTATGCCTCCAGAGCCGAGGTGAAGATGAAAAGCGAATACATTGTGAGAAGACAGACCCCTGTTTCCCGCGCAAATTGCCAGGAGGTCGTGGACATCTTTGCTGAAGCTGTGGCGAGGGCAGGGCCATCCGGATATGTGAGAAAGACAGTCGGAGCCGAGGTCCTTGGAATGACTGCCTGTCCCTGTGCCCAGGAGATCATGAAAGAGCAGGTCCGCCAGGAGCTTGCAAAAGCGGGGCTGTCCGAGCAGGTGGCATCAGATCTGGCTGAGAGGCTGCCAGTTGCCACTCACAATCAGCGAGGCAGAGGAAGCATCTCTGTTGAGGTTCACGACAGGCGCTGTGTCTCCATAGACCGCATCATCAAGATAATAGAGGATTCCATGAGTTCCAGGGTCTTTGGGCTTTTAAAGCGTCCTGATGAGGCAGTGGTTGTAAGGAGGGCACACAGCAATCCGAAGTTCGTGGAGGATTGCGTTCGCACAATGGCTCAGAAGCTGGTGGAAGCGTTTTCCGATCTGCCTGATGACGCCGAAGTAACCCTCAAGCAGATAAATGAGGAGAGCATCCACCAGCACAATGCATTTGCTGAGAGGACTGCGAAGATGGGCGAGCTGAGGGCGGAGTTGGCCAGTGTAAAAGGAAATGATGGAAAAGGGAACTGACAATGACTGAGATTGAAAAAATTGCTGGCCCTCTGCGAGAGCTGCTAAAAAGCAGGGAGATCATTGCCAGGTGTGAGCTTCTCCTTCGCACCTATCAGATAGTCAGAGCGGCAAAACCAAGCGATGAGGAGAGACGGGAGCTGGCGAAGCAGGTTGGAGAGAAAATTGCGCCTGGCATATTCGCGAGCATCATGGGCAAGGACCCAGTGTTCTTCGATCTGCCAAAGCTGGACACCTACACACAGATGGACGGACGCATCTTTCATTTCCTGCACACCAAGAGATACAGCAAACAGGATTTCGCCAATGCGCAGAGCAAATACCTGCGATCCCTTCCTGAGCTGAAGGCAATTCTCCTGCAATGCATGATTGACAGGGCTATTGAATTCATGAACGAGGCCGGTTATTCCCTTTCCAAAGAAAGCGGTCAGTCTCTGACATTTTCTGCTAAGGATGGCATAGCCAGGGTATCTGTAGTCTCCAGCGTGCGGGCGCTTGACATCAAGGATTTCCAGGTTGAGCCGGGAGTTGACTGCATCATAATTGTTCCGAGCAGCGAGAGCCTGGAGCCGTTTGTGCAGTTCTTCCGGGAGAACGGGCAGGCAGCCGAGGACAAAGGTCTTCAGATATGGATAATGAACCTGGAGAAGGGAACTATTGACCCCTTCATCGGCTATACAACTGACCTGGATATCTACAATCAGTTTGATAATCCGCGTCTGGCTGAGATGGTGCGAAACAACTGGAGCCAGAGCAGCAATCTGTAGGATCAGAGCAGCAGTCTGCGGGTTCAGGGCAATCTGCAGGTCAAGGGCAGCAGTCTGTGAGTGTAGGGCTGCAATCTGCAGGGCTCTCAGCAGAGCAATCGGCATGGCAACGGGTCGCAGAGCAAAGATCAGTGGACTTTGCGGGAATTGAGACCTGATAGCCACTTTTTTTCTCAATTGCTTTGGGAGGATTCATGCGGTTATTAAAAAAATAATCTGGAAAAGATGATCCGCCATTCGCGCTTTTTGGAAAATAGGACACCTAATATTATTAATATAAACTAATTGGCTTCCTGCTCTCGGAACTCAGGCAAG
>DAONDW010000020.1:0-3656 GCA_035402785.1 Methanothrix sp.
AATGCAATTCGCGATTGAATCGCTCATGACCCGCCCTGATGCATAGAATGCGTTGCCGCCTTCTATCAGCACTCTGACCGATGATCCCAGCACCGGCCTGCCCCTGATCACCACTCCAAGATAGTTGTCGGCCCTGGCCTTCATGCTGCCGTCCCTGCCCTGCTCGGTGACTCTGACATCAAGAGGCCTTCCAATATACAGCTGGTTTCTCTTCAATGCGATCTTTTGCCATTGCCGGGTCAGCTCTCGTGATCGATCCTTCTTGATGCGGTCCGGCATATCGTAGAGCCTGGATGCTTCAGTGCCTGGCCTGGCCGAAAATTTTGTTACATTGACCTTGTCCGGCTGCAAGAGGTCAATTATGTTAATGGTTTCTCTGAAATCGGCCTCAGTTTCACCCGGAAATCCTGCTATGACATCCGTGATAATGGTGATATCGGGATATGCGGATCGAAAATAGCCTGCAAGCTGTATGAAGTCCTGAGCAGAATATCTGCGGCCCATGCTCCATAAAATCCTGTCCGAGCCAGATTGAACTGGAATATGCAGAAAGCGGTATATCTTCGGGCTTTTCAGTGCCTCCAGGAGATCGCTCCGGATGGCCATGGCATTTTTTGGATTCATCATGCCCAGGCGCAGCTTGAAGTCTCCTGGAATCTCCGCCAGAGTTTTCAAGAGTCCCACCAGATCTGTGCCTATGTCCGTCCCGTAAGCAGCCGTGTCCTGTGCGGAGAGCTGCACCTCAGACGCACCTCTTTTCACTGCCGCCTCAACCTCAGCAGCTACATCCTCAATGCTTCTGCTCTTCAGATTTCCTCTGGCCTTTTTCACTATGCAATAGGTGCAAGAGCCATTGCATCCCTCGGATATGTTGACCACTGAAAGAAGAGATTCCTGGGATCGGACATCAGAGGAAATGGCATCTTCAGGAGAGGTGACAATTCGAGAGCCGACAATCTGAGGTGCGACAGTATGAGTGCTGACAATTTGAGGTGTCACAATTTGGCTGGCCGCAATCTGAGTGGCGGCACCCGGATATGATTCTTCGCTGAGGGGCGCGGTTGTGGCATTGCCGTCCTGCAATTCGCGGTAGATCTCGGCGATCTTCCTGGCCGAGGACCTGTTCAACAGACCGAGACAGGCCCTGCATCTTATTCCCTCGACGGATTTTGGAATGGCCACTGGCAGACAGCCTGCCACGATGAGCTTTTCGCCTGATAGCTGCAAGAGCCTTTGCAGGATTTTTCTCTCAGTCTTCTCTGTGACTGCGCAGGTGTTTACTATTATCACATCTGCCTCTTCGAGCGGAGACCTGATGTGTCCCATCGCCAGGAGGGCAGAGACCAGGTCCTGAGAGTTTCCAGCGTTTGAGGTGCAGCCGAAGGTCTCGATATAAAATTTCATGGGTTTGCCTGTGCCATCTCCTCTTTTCTGACCTGATAAATTCCGACTATTATTCCCATGATTGCAGGAGCCAGGAAAAAGCCTCCTATGCCTGCGACAAGTGCTCCTCCAAGGAAGGAGAGCACCACCAGCAACGGATGCAGGGATGATCTGGCAGCCACCAGATATGGGCGAATCAAAAGCTCGGATGGAAGATAGATGAGGACTGAGGATATAATGAAGAATATTGCTGCATCATAAGGTTCTGCCGTAAAATAACGGTAGATTGTAGCCGGGATGATTACAACCCAGGAGGTGAGAAATGGGACCATTCCTGCCACAAAGACAATGCTTGCCAGCGCAAATGGCCTCGGAAGGCCGAAGGCCTGGAATATTGCCGCGGCTATGATGCTTCCAAGAATTGAGGTATAAATGGTGCCGATGAAGATGCCGCTCAAAATATAGTCAATGCGGCTGATGTATCTTCGATATGCCTGCTTTTCTCTTTCTGGGAGAAGGGATATCATGGACTCCACAAAATCCTCTCCATCAAGAAGCACAAAGTAGCAGATGGGAATGGAGACTATGAAATTGATGATGGCCAAGGATGCGACCCTGCCTATGTGAAAGACTGGAATGGATGCGGCAAGAGGAGCAATGATGCCTGCTGCATTCTCAAGTCCGCTGGTCAAGAAATCCTTCATCCATGGCATCAAGTTTTGAGATGAGTGCTCGGTTATGGCGCTGAGTGCCGCAAAAACCGCCTCATAGTTTTTTGCCAGAATGATGATCTGATTGGCAATCTCGATCATTCCGAGGCCCAGGATGAGAAATATTGGAATCACAATGCACAGAGATGCGACCAATGCTCCCAGATGTCTTTTAGGCCGGAAATGATCCCTGATGGGCCTGCCAACATAGGCGAAGACCATGCCGAGTATGATGCCGTCCAGGAATGGATAAAAAAATATTGCCGTCAGAAGCAATGAAGCCAGAGCTAGAGCTAGTATTCCTCTATGCTGGTTGCACCATTTGACAGGATCAAAGTCCATATTTTTGACTGAGACAGAGTTCGGTAGATATGATAGATATGGGTTATGCTCCGTCAATTCAGGAGACCGCATTCTCCAGCATCGCCTCCAATTTCTCCAGACGTGGGCCAGCATCCCTGTTTTGCACAGCTACCCAGGCCCTGAGCTTTTTTATGGGCAGCCCCGATTCGAGGATGCTTGCGGCCTTTTCTATTCCGTCCTTCAGATCAGTTGCATGCCCATTGATGCACAGTATGGGCGCGGCATTCAGACATACTATGTCGCTTCTGTCTCCCGGATCCATTCCAGATAAAAGACGCAGCAATTTGATTGCCTCAGCATGCCGGTCGCCCTGATGAAGAAGAGCTGCCTCTGTGCCCTCTTTTATGCCAAGCTCCCGTGGCGTCAGGCTGTACTCCTGAATGCTTCCGTCCGAAAAGAGTTCGGCTACGAGAGAGCGTCCTGCTGTGGACAGCTCATCCATGCCCCTTGAACCGTCCTGGCTTTTTCCATGCACAACAAATGCTCGCTTAAAGCCGATCTCCTTCATGGCCTCGGCTACGGGCAGCACCATTTCTTCTGAGTAGACGCCCCTCACTGCATGGTCAGGCCTCGCGGGATTTGCGAGAGAGCCGGCCACATTGAGGACCGTGCCGAAACGGATCTGGGAGAGGATGCGGTAGAGGGCAGAGGGATGGACCCTGGCGCTCATGCCGTTGAAGATGCCTATGCCTGCCTGCTCAATGCTTTTTTTCACTAGATCGACATCGCATTCCACATCGACTCCGAGGGTCTCCAAAATGTCCACTGTACCGCACTTCGAGGTTATGGCCCGGGCCCCGTGCCTCGCCATGTTTATGCCGTCGGCTGCAGCCACAAGAGAAGCTGCAGTGCTGATGTTAAAGGTCTTGATGCCATCCATGCCTGTGCCGCAGTTTTCTGTCAATGGGCCGCATACATCGGGATGGACCTTGACTGTGTCCACCTCATAGATCGCCTCCCAAATGCCCGCTATCTCCTGGGCAGTGGCTCCCTTTGCTGTGATGGCCGCAAGAAAAGCGCCCTGTTGCAGCTCCGGTTGCTCGTTTCTGAGAATCTGCCCAAAAAGCCCGGATGCCTCTATTCTTGTCAGGTCCATTCCTCTGATCAGCCTGTCAACCTGGCAGCCGAAATATCTCAAGCTCTCTTCCATTGTATCCTCCAAAAATTATATCCTATAAACTATTCTAAAATTTTTAATTA
>DAONDW010000020.1:3756-11004 GCA_035402785.1 Methanothrix sp.
GCTGTGTGCAAATGCCTCATCAATTCCAGCCAGAGTGGTCCTTTTTGTGATGAGCCAGTCTGCCCTGATCATTCCAGATGTCAAGAGCTCTACGGCAGATCGATTTTGATGGCTGGTGCAGCCGTATGAGCCAACGATAGAGGTCTCTCTGTAGTGGATACTGCGAATGTCAATTCTCTCCTGATGGTGTCCTGGTGCAGGCCCGGAAAAGACGCAGGCCCTTCCGCCAGGGCCGAGAAGTCCAAGGAGATCGGCATCCATAGAAATGCCCGGTGTGGCAGTGAGAATGACGTCAGCTCCCTCGCCATCAGTTTCTGCCATAATGGCTGTGGAGAGCATTTCATCCTCTGGATTGATCACAGTGGCTCTTGTATGCTTTTTCAGGAGACGGATTCTCTCTTTAAGCCTTTCGGCTATTATTATCTTCTCTGCTCCATGAAGCTCTGCCAGGAGAGAATGCATGGCTCCGATGGGGCCGCCTCCCAAAATGAGCACCCGGTCTCCAGGGCGAACTGATGCCTGCTCCTGGCCGTTGAGGCAGCAGGCCAGGGGCTCAGCCAGTGAGACGAGAGCAGGATCGATATTTCCTGGCAGAAGGTTCACGCCATGGGCGAGGCTTTCAAAAGGAAGAGAAAGAAGCTCGGCGAAGCCTCCGTGGCAGTTGAATCCCATGATCTTGATGTTCTGGCAGCGATTGTCCTGGCCGCGCCTGCAGGGCCTGCAGTTTCCGCATGCGATTCCAGGCCAGACCTGGACAGGGTCTCCCTCTGAAAGGCACAGGCTGCTGCAATGTCCATCAAGCTCCAGGACCCTGCCAACCATCTCATGCCCTAGCACACGGGGATAGGCCAGGTCCCTATGCCCATGCTCTCTCATCTTGACATCTGTGCCGCATACTGCGCAGGCCAGAATCTCCAGCAGAGCACCGCCTGCAGGCATAACAGGATCTGAAATGTCTTCCAGTTCGAGCTTTCCGGGAGCTTTGAGAAGAGCAGCCTTCATTTCGCAGGCAGCTCCACAGTCATGAGCACCCGGTCGGTCTCCTCGACCAGCCTCATCTGTTCAATTCCGTATGTGGCGGCCAGCAGAGCAGCTCCACCCATTCCGACGCCCTCCTTGACATAGCCCTGAGCATAGATCTGAACCGGCGGTATTTTGGAGTTCTCAAGTCCCGGATCTGAATAGTAATAGGGCCTGCCTGTCAATTCCACAATCTCTTTGAAATTGGCCGATTTATCCTCGACGATGTATTTTGTGGTGGCGATGGATATGTCGCCCTCAATTGCCAGGGCCTTTCCAAGAGCCAGGACTGCGGCCATCTGAGTTCCACCTGAAAGGACTACTCTGCAGCCCTTCAGGCCGCGCATGAGGCCGAGAGCTGCAGGCATCATGGGATCTCCTACCTGCTCCACCGCCCTCAGAGGATCGTTTTTCAGGGAGCCATTTGTTATGCCTGCCCTGCGAAATGCACCGGCCACAACCTCCTCTTTGAGTGCTATGGGATTGGACTGAAAGCTGCTGCTCACCTGGGTCTGATAGCCCAAAGCCCTGAGAACTGCCAGAGCAGTTGTGGTTCCTCCTGCTATGGACTCGCCTATGAATACGCAATCTGAGAGGCGGGACAGCTTCTTTCCAAGCATCGAGGCATTCTCGTAGATGGTGCGGGCATCCGGCACAGCAGGGCTTTTTCGAATGTCGCTTCCTGCGCTTCCGCCTAGCTCCACATAGGGCACAGCAGGCTTCTTTCGGAGCCCCGAGGCCACGAACATCGAGGGAATGCCCGTCAGATTGAGGGCAGCTTTTGTGACGATGGCTGGCGTTGGCGAGCCTCCGGGAGCTTCCGGCAGCTCCGGCATTGTGATGATCCTGTTGGTCTCAACGAGCTCTGCGTCAGCTCCTGGAGTATAGTCTGTCAGCTCCGGGGAGGTGCCGGCAGCAGACAGGCCAGCAATCTTGCCTGTGTCTGTGTTGGAGATTATGCAGAGGAAGAGCGGGCGCATCGGGCGCGGCTCGAATTGAGGATAAATCCATTCTGGCATGAAATTCAGGCCGGAGATACAACTATATGAAACCAACGCCAGTAGGCTTAATTTAACTCAAAATTGATTGATTGCCGCTCAAGCGGACTTTGTCTGCTCCTGCAATCAGTCAGCAAACCACAGACTGGGTCCAGCCAAAAAATTGAGGGAAAAATGCCCGGATCATACTGGTATGAAGCCGTTTTCAATTGCGATCTGCTGGCCGGCTGGGCTCAAGATATAATCTGTGAATGCCCTGGCACCGGCTGAGGGCTCGCCAAGCGTCACGAAATAGAGCTTCCTGGCCAGGGGATAGGCTCCCTTCTTGATGTTGTCAATTGTGGGCATGACGCCGTCAAGGGAAATGATCGGAACATCTCCTTTCATCACATAACTGTATCCCATATAGCCAATGGCGTTATCGCTTCTCTGTATGCTGAACTTGACCTCTGAACTCTCTCCGCAATCATAGGACACCCCCGGAGTCTCAGCCTCAACGCTTCCCATGATTATCTCATTGAAAGAGTCCCTGGTTCCTGAGCCTGCTCTTCTGCCGACTGCGAAAATATCCACATCGGGCCCGCCCAGATCCTTCCAGTTCGTTATGGAGCCTGAATAGATTTGCCTGACCTCATCGTTTGTGAGCGACGTCACGCCTGAATCGTAGACCTTCCGGCTCACAACCAGGCAGATGGCATCATAGCCCACAGCAGTCTCGATGAAACGCACCCTTGGCGATTCATACCTCTGCCTCTCTGACAGTTTTATCTCACGCGAGGACATGGCGATATCGGATCTGCCCTCGGCAGCATCCACGATTCCAACGCCGCTTCCTCCGGATTTGACATTCACCGTGTAGTTGTCCTGAACCATATTGAATTCTTCCGCTGCCAGCTCAGCCAGAGGCATGACAGTGCTGGACCCGGAAACCATCACCATTATCTCTCTGCCGTCGCACGCGGCTTCCGCCAGGAGAAGAACAAGAAACAGCAATAGCAGCCTGACAATCGCATTCATCGATATGAATATGCAATGCTATTATGTAAGGCTATTTGGGACAGGGCTCACCTGGCCATGATCTCTCTTTTACTGCCAGGTCCAAAAAAAGGGAAAAATCAAATTGGAATGAAACCCTCTTCGGAGGCGATCTTCTGGCCCTCTGGCCCCTGCACAAAGTCTATGAAAGCCTGTGAGCCCTCAGAGGGCTTGCCATAAGTGTAAAAGTACAGATGCCTGTGCAGCTCATAAAGATCCAGTTTGATGTTTTCGTAATTGGGCTTTATGCCGTTGAAGGCTATGCCCATAACTGCGCCACCCAGATAATTGAAGCCCAGGTATCCGATGGCCTTGTCGCTTCCCGAAATGGCTGTCTTGACCTCTGCAGCTCCCATGGCGACAGTGTCAACGCCGGGCGTCTCGGCACTCCGGTTGCCCATGATGATCTCATTGAACTCGTCGCGAGTGCCGGAGCCCTCCTCTCTCGATATCACATAAATGTCGGCATCCGGGCCTCCGACCTCTTTCCAGTTTGTGATGTTTCCTGAATAAATGTCGTGGACCTGCTGCTTGTCCAGTTCAGTCACTCCTGCCTGATAGATCTCATCGCTCACCGCGATGCTTATGCCGTCCAGACAGACCAGATACTGCTGAAATGAATTGCCAAACCTCTGCAGCTCCTCATCGGTGATCTCGCGGGAGGCCATGGCAATGTCGTTTTTGCGCTCTGCGATGCCCAGAATTCCTGCACCTGTTCCGCCAGCCGAGACGGAGACCATATAGTCCTTTTGCAGGAGATTGAACTCCTCAGCCGCTGCCTCTGCCAGCGGCATCACAGTTGATGACCCGGAGACAGTGACATCTCTGGCGGACGCAGTCCAGAGAGCAGATGCCAGAAGAGCAAAGATGATAACTGAAATTATTTTTCTAATGATCCCCACCAGGATCAAATTTATCGTCAAAATATGTAAAGCTAATCGTCGAGAACTCCCGCACTGCTGCAAAAACAGAGCAAATCAGGCCCTTTCGTAAAGAGTGGTCCTCTGGACTGCTCGCCTTCCGCGCGCTTCGATCAGCTCTATCAGATCCTGCGCAGAGATGCTTGCAGACTCCCTCGCATTTCTGGCAATGGCCTCATCCATGAGAGTCCCGCCAAGATCGTTGGCTCCCCATTCGATAGCTGCAGCCGCGGCTTCGCGCCCAAGCTTCGTCCAGCTTGCCTGGATGTTGGTGATGTTGGGATAAAGGGCAACCCTGGCCAGTGCATGCATCTTCAGCTTATCCAGGAGATCGGCTCCACCGGCAATGCGTCCCAGCTTATTGTTCTCTGGAATGAACGGAAGAAGCACCATCTCTGTAAAGCCCGCAGTCTCCGACTGAATATCCCTGATGATCTGCAGGTGCTGCAAACGGTCCTCAATGCTCTCCACATGTCCGAAAAGCATTGTCGAGGTTGTTGGAATGGCAAGGCTGTGGGCTGTGGTGATGATCTGCCTCCATTCCTGCACTCCGATTTTGTCAGGGCAGATCTGCCGTCTCACTGCGTCCACCAAAATTTCGGCTGCAGTGCCTGGCATTGATCCAAGACCTGCTTTCTTCAGCTCCACCAGAGCATCTTTTACCTGTACGCAGGAGTTTTTCGACATGTGCTGCACCTCCATTGGCGAAAAGGCATGAAGGTGCATTTTCGGATAGGCGCGATGAATTGTTTCGAGCATGCCGCAGTAGTCCTCCAAAAACATGTCGGCAGACAGTCCTCCCTGCAGGCAGATCTCGGTTGCCCCAAGCTTCTCGGCCTCAGAAGTGCGCTCTAAAATCTGCTCGTCTGTGAGACGGTAGCTGTCTTTATGCTTGAAGGAGCAGAAACGGCAGGTTCCGATGCATTTGTTTGTGAAATTTATATTTCGATTGATGACAAAAGAGACTGCATCGCCGCAGCTTTTCATCCGCAGCATATTGGAGAGGCGAAAGAGGCGCAGAGGCTCTCGCCAGAGGCGGGATAGCTCCTGTATATTGGAATGTGGATGAGATGATGAATAAAATGACGATGCATCAATTGGTAGGGTCTCTGAGATATCCGAAACATCCGAGGTCATGAAATATCCTCACTCTCCCTGCTGGGCATCCTCCGGTCCTTGGGAATCTGGCTGACCAGCTTTCCATGTGAGTACAGACCGCACCCAAGAACCTCTCCTCTATAAAATACCACCACATAGCCTGGCTCGCAGTTCATGGCGGAATCCTCTCCGATCTCCTGGCTTTTTCCCTCCAGAAATATCCTGGCGGAGTCAGCCTGCAGGTGAATGAGATTTTTGGTGGCATGTTTTCCGAAGACCTGAAGAGCTGATGTGGTCGGCTTCCAGGGACGGTCCTTGCAGTTCATGATTCTCATTCCTATGGCCTCGTAGGACAGGCGCGGAAGCTCTGCTCTGGTCATTGCCCAGATGCTGTTTGCTTTGCGAAAGAAGCTGTAGCCGGAGAAAACCTCAGATGAAATGGCAAAGCGAGAATGCCATACTGCAGCCACAGCGTCCGTCTCCAAAGGCTGAAAGACGTTTCTAATTCTTGATGATCTTTGCGACAAAGAATCCCCCCGTGTCATTGATATGGGGATAGTAGCGGGCAGCCATCTGCATCTCTTCTCCCAGTTCGACTCCATTCCACTGCACAATTCCAGGGCATTGTCTGAGGCCAGGGATTGCCACCTTTTCCAGCCGGAAATGAGATTCTCCTCTGCAAAAAGCGTTCTCACAAGCCCTGTTGGCCTCGTCAGCCCCATCTGCTTTTCTCGCTCCGGCTGGCTCTTTCAGGGCTTCTCTCACAACCATCTCGTTTTCCTCAGGGGCATAGGTGCAGGTGGAATAGACCACGACGCCTCCTGGCCTGACAAGACGCAGTGCATTCTTGAGAAGGCCTATCTGCAGAACCTGCAGGCCAAGGGATCTCTTGCAGTTGTTTCTCTCTATGACACCGGGCCCTCTTCTCTCCCGGCCCTCAGCCGAGCAGGGAGCATCCACTAGAACCCGGTCAAAGGGGGCGCGAGGAAAGTTTCTGCCATCATAGCGAGTGATTGCCACGTTCATGGCCCCAAGCCGCTCGCAGTTGGAGCGCAGGGCTGCAATCCTCCCAAGAGATGGCTCATTGGCAATGACAAGTCCGGTGTTTTTCATCATGGCCGATATCTGGGTGGTCTTGCTGCCTGGAGAGGCGCACATGTCCAGGATGCTCTCGCCGGGCTTTGGATCCAGCACCAGAGGCGGGACCATTGACAGCTCTTCCTGGATGTGAATGTAGCCCAGAAGGTTTTCCAGGAGCTTTCCAGGGCTTTCCAGCTCCAGCTTCAGCCCCAGAGGATACCAGCCAAGGCACTTGAAAGGGACAGATTGCTCGTTCAGCCTTTCGATGAGCTTGCCCTTTTCTATCTTCAGGGTATTGATGCGGGCTGAGCTATGAAGCGGCTGGCTCTGGATTGCCCTGAAAGCCTCCCAGTCCGGGACAATGTCCCTGTATCTATCCAGAAAATCCATGTCCGAGCAGGTGGAGCATTCTGGCAGAAATAGATTGGCCTTCTGCCCGGAGAGTATTGGCAAAATGGGTGAGCAAAAGGATTTAATAGTCAAATAGCGAGGGAGCCAATCGCGAAAGCTGTCTTTATGGTTTTCGCAAAAGGACGGTGAAGATTTGTTTAAAGGCCAGAGTGGATCTTCCGCGGGCGGATCCGAGCCAACTGCACCAGTAGCTGTTGGAAATGAGTATGATGTGAAAATTGAAGACATTGCCCGTGAAGGCGATGGAATTGCCCGCATTGAGGGATTTGTGATTTTCGTGGCTGATGCAAAGGTCGGCGACGCAGTAAAGATACAGATCGACAAGGTAATGAGGCGCTTTGCCATCGGTCATAAAATTTGAATGCTCTTCTGATCATCAATGGACGGTGAGGTATTTTGGCAGACTATGATAGGGACAGATCCTCTATGGGCACTCCGGCCCCGGTAGAGGTTGGAAAAGAGTACGACGTCAGCATCGAAGACATTGCCCGCGAAGGTGACGGAATCGCCCGTGTTGAGGGCTTTGTGATCTTCGTGGCAGATGCCAAGGTTGGCGACTCTGTGAGGATCAAGATCGACAAGGTAATGAGGCGTTTCGCCGTCGGTCATAAGATTTAGAATTCTGTTGTGCAGGGATATGTTGACGGGGTCGATGGTTCTTTGAACCCGACCTAATATTTGTTTGA
>DAONDW010000020.1:11104-13299 GCA_035402785.1 Methanothrix sp.
GGAGTCCTTGCTGTATTGCACAAATGCATGAAATCTGCAAGCTGTGACCATAGAGACAGGCCCGCAGATTCAGGTTGAAATCCTTGTTTCTTCTGCCTTTTCTCATATCATATCGAAGGGCATGAGTATATAAGCGACAGGCTTTTAGGACCGGATTGTGTGAGAAGCTTCCATGTCTATTGCAATCCGGATATCGATATCACAGGCACAATTCCGCTAAACAAGAAAGAGATGGGCAAGGACCGACTTTGCACGTATAGTCATGTGAACTTAAAATGATAAATAATATTAATAAAATGATTATATTTATAATTAGCACCAAACTTTATAATAAATTTTTATCCGAAAGAGGTAAATAGGTGCATGTATGTAACGCAGTCAGCAACGAGGAGGATCTCATGGAGAAGGACGTTACTCGTGTCAAGACGAATGAAGTTAAATTTGTATCACAAAAATCCCCAGACTATAGATTAGAGTTCGTCAATGGTGCATTTAGTAGTTTAACTCCTCGCGGCGAGATAATCTGTAATTTTCACCTAGAATATCGAGATATTCCAATTTCTCAAACTGCAAAAGTGTCAGATGATGGAACTGCAAAGCTTTTGCCTTTTGAAGAAGCTCAAAATTTTACGAGAGATGTTAAATTTGGGATTGTGATAAACGCCCAGCTTGCAATAGACCTTATCAAAATGCTCACCGATAAGGTAAAGGAGATCGAAGGAGATTCTAAGATGAAGCCAAAAGAGGTGACTCATTAATGAATCGCTTTTCCAGTGGTGGCGACCGAGACATTTTGCAGGTTAATAATTATAATGGATGCAAAACTACATGGCCTCAGCAAGGAATAGCGTCGCTAAAAGTCAACCTTAGTCACGTTCAAACAAATAATCGAGAAAGTTTTAAAAAAATGCAACAAGGCAAAACAATGGAAGCAAATTCCGAAAGGGCAATAAGAATAATGCCACCTGCCATTCAATCGGATACTTTTGTAGATAATACATTAGGCGATGCTCTCCGCAAAACAAAGGCAATGTATGGCAGTGCTCCTTTCATTGAAGCATATAATAAGGCATTAAAAACCGCAAAGGAGATTAATGATCGCCGTAAAAGGTGTCTCGAAGAAGAAGTTAAACAGAGATCCATCTTTTATGCGGGTGAAGATTAGTGTGTTATGAACTTCTTAATGGCAATCAACCCATTAGGCAAGGTGATTTATTTTTCCCTTTGCCATGCGCCAATATTTCTTTAGATAATGTTCAGGCTATATCTGAAGATGGTTATCTTGAGGCAATGGACTGGGCAAATGCTCAAAGTAAGGAAGGAATTTCTGCCACAATTCTGCTTGAAAAGACATGGGGCATTGTTGCGACTCAGGATTGCGATGCTACTTGGAGATCTTCGATATCCTTATTCAGAATTAGGCCTTTTGAGGATGTAACAGGAAGCCATCCTACAAAAGATTCTAAGTGGGTAAGTATGCTAACAGAACGTATATGCAAAAACGCAAGTTGGTTTTATTTGCCGAAAGATTCTGATATGGGCATAAATGAAGAAATGGCTATAAATTTTCATGAAATATTCCAAATTGAAAGAGTTGATTTGGAGAAATATATAATTTTACGGAAAGGCAGATTAGCAGACTTCGCTTATGAGCATTATAGAGAGGCAATTGCTCAATATTTTCGTAGATATCCGTATAATGAATGGTATCCATTTACAAGAAAACAAATTGAAGTTTATGCAAAAGATAGAAAACTAAAAGTGGAAGACATTGTCCCCAAATATCCCATGAATGAACGGTAATTAAACATTATTATTTGGTGCTTTTTATCTCTCTCAATCCCAAAAAAATGATTTGGACTTTGGATTGGGGCACACTTTCGGATTGGTGTGGACCTGAAATCCAAGATTTCTGTCGCACAAGTCAATGAGCTACTGGCTAAGATCATAGCCTATAACCTAACTGCAGTCATTCATGAAATGTATGAGAACTGGATCAGTTTTGGCACAATTCAGACATTTAATCTCTAATTAATGCTATTTTATTATTTTTTTTTTATCTATTTATAATATTTAATATTTATACTGCCTGCGCCTAAAGTGGGTCTAAAATGGGAACTTAATTTCACAGCCCCATTTAGGGAAACTCTTTTATAGAAGATCAAATACTGTGAACCTGAGAATAAGCAGGATAG
>DAONDW010000021.1:0-13049 GCA_035402785.1 Methanothrix sp.
GGCACATTTTCCAGAGAGTAGCCGACCTTGGTCATCTTATTCATGATGCGGGCCACGCTTTCGATCGTGTCCAGGTGCGCTCCTCCTCCTACCGACGCTTCGACAGATGCGCATGGATTGTTGTGAAGGATGAATGCCACCCTGCGCTCATCTTTTGGCTTTCTGGAGAGATCTATCCATTTTCTGACCCTCATGGAGAGCTTCTCGCATCTGTCTATTATGGCCGTCCTTTCCAGTACTCCGTCTCTGTCCTTTCCTGAGCTGATGATGATGGGCTCGATGACTCCCTCGAACTCCGGCATGGCCACAGACCATCCGATGTCATTGGACAGACCATTGGACTTCTCCCACTCTTCCTGGGACATGTAAAAGGAGAGAATAGGCTGAAACACAGGAACATTCAGCTCCCTGTAGATCTCGATGCCTGTCCTGTTTCCCCTGTACTCGCCCATATTCTTCGGCTCCTGGCCCAGGAAGAATGGAACGGTCTTGACGAGCGCATCGATTCGAGGCCTGCCATTTTCGAAGAAGTAGTCTGAAACGACCTCTGCCATGCTCCTGGTTCCAAGGTCTCTGTCGCGAACAGAATAGCTGAAGACCGGTATGACATTCAGGCCCTGCTTTTCGAGGCAATGAATCAGCTCGTCCTCCACTCCCAGATTTCGGTTCACCCAGTAAAATCTGGAGAACAGCAATCCAACAGTCGGACCGCCGTCCGGTTCGTACCATTTCAAGTAATCATCGATGCTCTCAAAGTGACGATCGGCTTTGGGATGATATGCTCCTTCCCAGGGCATGGAGCAGGGAGCAGCAAAGGTTGAGTCCATCCCGAGCATCTCCTTTGCCAGATAGAGGAACATATTGCAGACATTGTCCTCCCCACCAAAGGTCAGATAGGCATTTGCTGTGACCACGACCCTTGCAGGTGCTGTGGAGAGCATCCAGTAGGCCTGGTCGTATCCAAGACAGACAAGCGGCTTTTCCTTTGCTATTTCCTTGAGAGAAGGCTCCATCTCGTCCCATATGGCATCACTGCTTCTGTGGATGAAGATCAGGTCGCAGTTCCTGCACATAGCCATGGCCTCCTGGACTCTGGAAGGCTGATCGATCAGCTTTTGAGTGGAAATGAGGTCCATCTTGAAATCCAGCCTCCTGGCTGCCTGGGCCATGATGGGAAGATATGAATTTCCAATGATGCAGGTGATCTTCATGACCGTCTCCGCTCAATATTCATTTTCGCGATGTTCCTTGTGTTCTCGACGCATGCGATCGAAATCGATTGCACGATCACGATTTGAATGATATTATAATCCAAATAAATAGCGCATCCCCTCCGTAGATTAATAATAATAAAATATTGTGGCTCATGCTGCAGCGCCATGCATGAACCAGCATGAGGGCATGACAGATCTAGCCAGCAGCCACGCCGTTCAAAGACCGCAGCGGTACAATGCAGGGCTTATCCAGAGACCTCATGACCAATGCTTCCACACCATAGACTTCGCTGATGTTCCTCTCTGATATCAGCTCATTGGGACTGCCTGCTGCATAGACGACTCCCTTCTTGAGCATCACGAGCTTATCCGAGAACCGTGCTGCGAGATTGAGGTCGTGAATGGCCATCACTGCAGATATGCCCTTTTCCTTGACCATGGAGCTTATGGTCTCGAGCACATCGAGCTGATGCTTCATGTCCAGATTGGATGTGGGCTCATCCAGGAGAAGTATCGTTGGCTCCTGCGCCAGCGCTCTGGCGATGAGAACCTTTTGCTTTTGACCTCCGGAGAGCTGACCGAAATCCCGCATGGCCAGCTCCTGGAGGTTCAGCCTCTCCAGCATGTCCGCGACCTTATCGAGGTCCTGGTCTGTGACCCTCCAGCTTATGTGCGGCCTTCTGCCCATCAAAACGGTGTCAAATACCGTGGTGGCGAGAGGCGTGGAGCTGGATTGAGGCACATAGCCTATCTGCCTGGCTATCTCCTGCTGCTTCATCTCCTGAACCTCCCGCCCTTCAAGTAGAATGCTCCCTTTGGGCTTGAGGATGCGGTCGATGCATTTGATCAGGGTCGTTTTTCCCGATCCATTCGGCCCCACAAGGCTCATGATCTCTGAATCGCCGACGGTGATGTTCAGATTGTCCAGTATCTTATTGCTCTTATAGCTAAATGTCAAATCATTGATGGATATCTTTACCATAGTGCATCACACTTCGATCTTCAATTCCAGCGCGAAATAGTCTTCAGTAGTAATAATGCACCCTGTTAATAAAACTTATTCTCAATATTGTAATAACTAATAATAATAGCATTTCAAGACATTGCCGAGCGAGACTCAGGAATTGAACTGAAATGAATGAAGCGAAAATCGATGGAGCTGGATAGCCCAAGGGGTAGAGATATTTACTCCTTTGCAGAAGAGGGCCTCATCATGAAACATGCAATTACCATTATCACGTTGCTGACGGCGGTGCTCATTCAGCCGACAATGGGCGAGACCGTGCAATACTGGTACGATCAGGCAAATGGATACTATATCTCTGGCGACTTTGAAAAAGCAGCAGCAAGCTATGACAAAGCCATCGAGCTGAAGCCCAACAGCACTGTTCTGTGGAATCTCAAGGGAAAAGCTCTGAGCATGCTGGGCCGCTATGATGCAGCCATCAATTGTTTTGATAAATCGATTTCAATCAATTCTTCAGATCTGGAGGCCATGAACCTGAAGGCAATGGTCCTCTCAGAGGGGCAAAAAAAGTACAGCGATGCCATTGCCCTCTTCGACCAGATGTTATTGATCAACCCATTATATTTCGATGCCTGGAATGGAAAGGGCATGGCACTTGGCCACATTGGCAGCCTGGCAGACTCTCTGAAATGCTTTGAAAAAGCCATAGAGATCAGGCCTATGGATGCCGTCGCATGGAATAATAAGGGCGCTGTCCTTTTGAATATGGAAAGATATCAGGATGCATTATCCTGTTTCAACAAAGCCCTTCTCATCGACCCATCCAATGAAAACGCCATTTCAAACCGGCAGAACACATTGCAGGCCATGAATGAGATCACCACTCCCAGCGTGAGTCAGAGCACGACGACCATGGATTAGCTGAGAAAAGCTTTTCAATTTTTATGGATACAGCTTATATATGATAATCGTGAGATAATTCCATCGAAAAAGCATTTGCGAAGATGGCCTGTACGTAATCCCTGGGACTGAGGTGCACAGATCATATGCTAAAGATAACTCCATATCTTGGAATTATAGTGCTTATAGTCTCTATTGGAGGAATATTTTATCCCAAGCTGGGCTATTTCCTCCTTCTGGTCTTTGCCAGCCTGATGATAATTGCGCCGTTTCGTGGACGCTGGTTCTGTGGGAATCTCTGTCCGCGCGGCAGCTTCGTGGATTTCTGGCTATCTCCTTTAAGCCGAAGGCTGAAGATACCGCCTCAATTCAGGAGCATGTGGCTGCGTGCTCCAATCTTCGTCGCACTCATGGGCTTCATGATCTTTCGCATCATAGGGACTCAGGGAGTGGTTGATAAAATTGGAATGGTATTTGTGACATTATGCATTTTTACTACGTCTGTTGCCATCCTCTTTGGAGTTATAATCGCCCCCAGGACCTGGTGCTCCTTCTGTCCTATGGGAACTCTTCAGAGGGCAATGGGTGGAAAGAAATATCCGCTAAAGATTGATCTTGAGAAATGCATTAAATGCGGCAAATGCCAGAAGGTGTGTCCTATGCAACTTGCCGTAAATGAGATTCAAAATGATCCGGACTGCATCAAATGTGCCAGGTGCGTTGAGGCCTGCCCCAAGCAGGCATTGAGCTTCTGACTGATGATGGGCTGATTGATGATGGGAGTGAGTCCCACAATCATCCTATTTCTGAGATCTCAGAATTGATCCAGGCTATATCTCTCATCAAGTCCATGCCCTTTGGCGTCGTTTCGTATATGATATTCTCGCCATGGCTCACTCTGATCAATCCCTTTTGATTTAGGAGATCCAGATATATATTCACAGTGCGAAAGTTCAAATTTGCCTCATATACTATTCTCGTCTTATTGGCACCTTTAACACATATATCCAGAATTTTCGCAATTATCTCCTGCTTGCTTCGATTCATGCTCTCATTCTCATCAACGAACATTTTTGCTCTATTCAAGCAAGATTGATTCATTCAAGTAATATATATAATTACCGGGCCTGCTTAAAATCTCATATTATTAAATTTTAATAAGTAATTGTATAAATATATTCAATAATTATTTTAATCAAACGGTTTTATTGATGCTTATGATTCGCCTCGCTCAGACATCGCCCATATTACCCCTGTAAAAAAGAGAGAATGCGGGCAACATATTAATATCTTTGAGGTCAATAGTCACTCAGGAGATCAGGCCGGCGGAGGAAGTGTGAACACGAAATTCAAACCATTTATGTATCTATCATTGTTGATAATGGTTTTAATGGGTAGCATCGATGCAGAAACACCTTCCGATATTCAGGAACGATATAAAGACCAGAGCGATCTCAGGGGCATGAATATGAGCGGCCAGAACCTCGCAGGAGTGCATCTAAACCAGTCGGACATGATGGGATGCGATCTGAATGGGGCTAACCTGAGAGGAGCTTACCTCATTTCTGCCTGGCTCAATGATGCCAATCTGACTGCAGCCAGCTTGCATAATGCAGACCTGACCGGAGCATTTCTGAATAACGCCAACCTTTGCAGAGCGGATTTATCCAATGCGATATTGATCGGCGCAAAAATCTCAAAATCGAGGCTGACCAATTCTAAATTGGTAAAAGCCGATCTCACAGATGCAGACTTAACTGATGCAGATCTCACAGATGCAGATCTGACAGATGCCAGGCTTTTCAGGGCAGATTTGAGCGGCGCAATCATGAGAAATATGTATCTGTACGGCTGCAACATGATCGGAGCGCACATAAACTGGGCGGACCTCGGCGGAGCCTTCCTCTCCAGGTCACAGCTTTCACGAGCAGAGCTATATGGAGCTAACCTGAGCGGCGCAGATATGAGCAATGCAGACTTCACGCGAGCCTATATCATGAGAGCCAATCTGGCAGGATCAAATCTTGATTCAGCGAGCATGACATACGCGGATCTAACCGAGGCCGACCTCAGTGGCGCATCTCTTTCACGGACAGGATTGCAGTACGCAGATCTTACACGTGCCAACCTCACAGGTGCAGATTGTTCCGATGCGGACATGGAATCCATAAGGCTCTCCGGGGCAATAATGAGAAACGCCAGGCTGGATCGGATAGTATTGCATAAGACCGACTTTCAGGGATTGGATCTTGCCGGAGCATCCATGAATAAGGCGGTCCTGACCACTGTATATCTTCCCGATGCCAATTTAAGCCATGCAGACCTCCGGGGCGCGAGCATGGATCATGTTGTATTTACCGGTGCCGATTTATCTGGCGCAAACCTGCTCGACATCACCTATGACAGGTTCTCTCTGGGATCATTGGCTGGAGCAAAGCTCGATGGGGCTTTGATGAACGAAATGATGAAGTCCGATCTCAAGAGGTTGTCAATATCTGCATCTGGAGATGCAACGATGTGGGATTAAGGCTCTATTATGCCAAAATTCGCTCTTTTTTCCCTGAAGGCTTTTTTTCATTATGATCGATTCATAATGTCGTTCTTCCTGAAAGATAGAAGTATCCTGATCTTCGATAAACATTTTGATATCATAAAAGTTATGACTTTTTATGACATGATCTCAAATACCTATAAATTAAGATCTGAGGTAATGAAGTTCAAGGAGGCTAAGTAATATGGCCCTAGATATTAAGACAAAAGAAGAAGTGTTTGAGGCAATTGACAAATATAATGTAAGATTTGTCAGAATTTGGTTTACAGATATTCTCGGAGTCCCAAAGAGCTTTGCCATCAACCCCAATGAGTTGGATGGTGCTTTCTCAGAGGGCATGGGATTTGATGGCTCCTCCATCGAGGGCTTCGCCAGAATCCATGAATCCGACATGGTTGCCAAGCCGGACCCAACCACATTCCAGCTCATCCCCTGGAGACAGCATGAGAACGCTGTGGCCAGGATGTTCTGCGACATTCAGAACCCTGATGGCACCCCATACGAGGGCGATCCAAGACAGGTCCTGAAGAGAAATCTATCCAGGATCAAGGATAAGGGCTACAGCTTCCTCGTAGGCCCGGAGCTCGAGTTCTTCTACTTCAAGAATGAGCACAGCACTGAGATCCTCGACACAGGCGGCTACTTTGACCTGACAACCGCAGACAACGCCTCCGATCTGCGCCGTGACACCATCCTGGCCCTGGATTCCATGGGCATTGATGTCGAGTACAGCCACCATGAGGTAGCTCCCTCCCAGCACGAGATCGATCTGCGCTACAAGGATGCTCTCGCCATGGCCGATACGGTCATGACATACAAGATCACAGTCAAGGAGATCGCTCGCAGATATGGCTATCATGCCAGCTTCATGCCAAAGCCCATCTTCGGCCAGAACGGCAGCGGCATGCACGTTCATCAGTCCCTCTTCCAGGGCAAGAGAAATGTCATGTTCGATGCCGGCGATCCATTCCACCTCTCAGATGAGGGCAAGTACTACATCGCCGGACTGCTGAAGCATGCCCCAGAGATCACAGCCGTCACCAACCAGTGGATCAACTCCTACAAGCGCCTGGTTCCTGGCTACGAGGCACCAGTCTACATCTGCTGGGCCAGGAGAAACAGATCTGCTCTGGTCAGAGTGCCCATGTACAAGCCCGGAAAGGAGGCAGCCACCAGAGTCGAATACAGGAGCCCCGATCCAGGAGCCAATCCGTATCTGGCCTTCTCAGTCATGCTGGCAGCCGGTCTCGCAGGCATAGCCAACAAGTACGATCTGCCTTCCCCACAGGAACAGGACATCTACCATATGACAGATGATGAGAGGAAGAAGGTAGGAATCACATCTCTGCCAGGAAGCCTTAACGATGCCATTCAGCTTGCAGAGGGAAGCAAGCTCATTCGCGAGGCACTGGGCGAGCACGTCTTCAGGGCCTTCATCGCCAACAAGAAGGCAGAGTGGGACGCCTATCGCATGAATGTTACCCAGTGGGAGCTGGACAGGTACCTGCCACTGCTCTGAGAGCCCAGCACAGGGCTCACCATTTTATTTTTATCGTAACATAATGCGGAGAGAAAGATATGGACGCAGAAAAACCCTGCACCAATTATGCTCGATCATAACTATTATGAATGTTTCTTAAATAGATATAAAACATTTATCGTGATCGTTACTTGCCCACACGTCACACTCACGAACGGGGCTTGCATCGGCAAGGCTAACGTTAAATAAGCTGAAAAAAAGCTGGAAAGTCGGTGACTGGAGTTCAAGATTGGCTGGAGTTCAAGATTATTATGCCAAGGATTAGAAGTGTGCAATATTGCAAGGAGATATGCGCGTGTTCCATCTTCGGGGCCATGAACCAGGATGGAGAGCGCTTCAATGGGGCCGGCGTGATGAAGGCCATAGCCAACATGCATGTCCGCGGCAATGGTCTCGGTGGCGGGTTTGCAGCCTATGGCATATATCCCGATTACAAGGATTATTATGCATTTCACCTCATGTTCACCGGCCAGAGCAATGAGGCCAAGAGGGAGGCTAAAAAGGAGCTGGATGCCTTTCTCTGCGATAACTTCGATGTAGTGTACGATGAAGAGATTCCCCATCGCGATGAAAACACGGTAAGCGATCCTCCATTGGTCTGGCGATATTTCGTCCTTCCCAAAAAGCAGGGCGATGAAGCACATCTCTCTGACGAGGATTTCGTTGTTGCAAAGGTCATGTGGGTGAACACAAAAATCGAGAACGCTTACGTCTTTTCTTCCGGCAAGAACATGGGTTGCTTTAAGGGTGTGGGATATCCTGAGGACATTGGAGAGTATTTCATGCTCGACCACCTCTATCGGGCCTACACCTGGACGGTCCATGGCCGTTTTCCCACAAACACCCAGGCCTGGTGGGGCGGAGCGCATCCCTTCAGCCTGCTGGACACGACCATCGTCCACAATGGCGAGATCTCATCTTATGGAACCAATCGCTGGTATCTTGAGATGTACGGATATGCCTGTACTCTTCAGACAGATACCGAGGTCATAGCCTATGCTGCAGATCTGCTCATGAGAAGGCAGAAGCTTCCAATTGATGTCGTCGCCAAAATACTTGCGCCGCCAATCTGGAATGCCATTGACAGGATGAATGAGAGCGAAAAGAAGCTGCTCACAACTCTGAGGATGGTCTATGGGCCACTGCTCATGAACGGGCCATTTGCAATCATAATCGGTCAGACTGGAAAGATGATAGGTCTGACAGACAGGATCAGGCTCCGGCCTCTTACTGCAGCCACCAGAGGAGAGATGTTCTACCTCTCCTCCGAAGAAGCATCAATTAGACTCATTTCGCCACAGCTTGACCGGGTCTGGACTCCCAATGGAGGCGAACCGGTCATAGGTGAATTAAATAGCATGAGGAAGGTTTTGCAATGAAATCATTCGTCTTTCCTGAATTCGAGATCATAAGGGACGAAGAGAAATGCGGCCAGTGTAGGGGCTGCGAGCGACAGTGTGCCTTTGGCACTCACACCTATGATCCAGTGGCCGATCGGCTGATATCCGATAACTACAAGTGCGTCGGCTGCCAGAGGTGTGTCGTATTCTGTCCAAAGGATGCCATTGTAGTCAGGCCAACGCAATCGTTCTACCGGCCCAATGCCTCCTGGTCTCGCGAAAAGCTGGAGGACCTAAAGAAGCAGGCGGAGACGGGTGGCGTGATCCTCACCGGATCCGGAAACGATAAGCCTTTCCGTATCTACTGGGATCACATCGTGCTCAACGCCTCCCAGGTCACAAATCCGTCCATCGATCCATTGAGAGAGCCGATGGAGCTGCGCACCTTCCTGGGAGCAAAGCCCGACCTGATGGACATCTCTACTAAGGGCGACTTTGTGGAGATCAACACCAAGCTGTCTCCAAACATCATGATCGAGACGCCCATACTCTTCTCAGCGATGTCCTACGGAGCCATAAGCTACAATGCCTTCCGCTCTCTGGCAACGGCTGCCTGCAAATCAGGGACCTTCTTCAACACGGGCGAGGGCGGCCTGCCACGGGAGATGCGAGAGGAGTTCGGACGCTGCGCCATTGTGCAGGTGGCATCAGGGCGTTTTGGCATTGATGCGGAATACCTCAACTGTGCTGCAGCTGTGGAGATCAAAGTCGGCCAGGGAGCCAAGCCCGGCATCGGCGGACATCTGCCTGGTGAGAAGGTATCTCAGGCAGTCGCAGAGACGCGCATGATCCCCCAGGGAACCGATGCAATTTCGCCTGCGCCTCATCATGATATCTATTCAATTGAAGATCTGTCCATGCTCATCTATGCCCTGAAGGAAGCTACGAACTACGAGAAGCCAATCTCAGTAAAGATTGCAGCAGTGCATAACTTCGCAGCCATAGCTTCGGGAATAGTTCGGGCAGGGGCCGACATCATAGCAATCGATGGGCTGCGAGGCGGAACAGGTGCCGCTCCAAAAGTGATCAGGGACAACGTCGGAATTCCAATTGAGCTTGCCATTTCCTCCCTGGACCGAAGGCTGAGGGGCGAGGGGATCAGAAACAGATGCTCAATCATCGCCGCTGGCGGAATTCGTTGCAGCGCCGATGTCATCAAGGCCATTGCTCTTGGAGCAGATGCAGTCTACATAGGATCAGCCGCACTGATCGCAATGGGCTGCACCCTCTGCCAGAAATGCTATACAGACAAATGCAACTGGGGAATATGCACTCAGAACCCGCGCCTGGTCGGAAGGCTTAATGTGGACATCGCCTCTCAGAGGCTGTCCAACCTGATAGCTGCCTGGTCACATGAAATAGCCGAAATGCTGGGCGGCATGGGCATCAATGCATTGGAGAGCCTGCGCGGCAACCGGGACCATCTGAGGGGCGTCGGACTGCATGAATGGGAGCTTGACGTGCTGGGAATCAAGGGTGCTGGAGAGTGAAGGATGATGGCAAAAGCTGTTCTCTCCGAACCCGGGATTAAAGCAGACCCGGCGAGCGAGAGCATTAAAGTTGCAGAGATCGATGCGACAAACCTGCAGACCAAGGAGCTGAACGACAGGCTCAGGGAGCTGATGCTCTCTGGAGTCAAGAAGGTCTACATCAGAAATGTCTGCGGGCAGAGGTATATCGGCACCCGCCTCTATACGCCTCAGCGCCTCACAATGGACATAGAGATCTTTGGAACGCCAGGCAACGATCTGGCAGCTTTTCTTTTCGGTCACAGGATCACAGTTCATGCCAATGCTCAGGACGGAGTTGGCAATACAATGGACGCCGGCGAGGTTGTGGTGGAAGGGCGAGCAGGAGATGTTCTCGGATTTTCCATGAGAGGTGGAGAGATTTATGTGCGGGACAATTGCGGCTACAGAACTGCATTGCACATGAAGGAATACGAGAACAAGAGGCCGGTTTTGGTCATTGGCGGCAGATCTCAGGACTTCCTGGGTGAGTACATGGCTGGCGGCGTTGTGATTCTTCTGGACCTGCAGAATCAGACTCATCAGTGCAATTTCATAGGAACAGGCATGCACGGCGGAGTGATATACCTGCGCGGAAACGTAGAAAGCACTCAGCTTGGAAGCCAGGTAACAGTCACGGCCATTGATGAGGCAGACCGCGAGGTTCTCGATCATTATGTCACCAGGTTTTTGGAGCGCTTTCCAGAGGTTGGCTTGAAGAAGGAAGAGATCCTGAGTTCATCGTTCGTCAGACTTGCTCCCAAGTCGAAGAGGCCTTATGTCAAGCTTTATACTTACTGAGCCAGGGGATGAAGATGACAAAAGTGCTTGATCCAGCAGTCCGTCCGTTTTCGGTGCGGGCCTGCAGGATTTCCCGGAGGACTTAGATGCCAGTTTATATTGATATCAGCAGATGCATAGGCTGCCGTTCCTGCGAGGTGGCCTGTCAGCGCGTTCACGGAGGCAGAGGACACGTCAATGTGCATTTTGTAGGAGACACCGCGTCGGTTCCCATATTCTGTCATCATTGCGAGGAGGCCAATTGCACAGTGGTCTGCTTTACAGGCGCTCTGCACAAAGAGGGAGAGCGGACTGCATTTGATGTGGAGAAATGCACCGGCTGCGGGCTGTGCCGTCTGGCCTGTCCATTCGGAGTTGTCTGGACTGACAAGATCGCCCACAAATGCGATTTATGCGATGGACGCGAGAGCGGGCCCACATGCGTTACCACCTGTCCTGCCAATGCGCTATCAACCGATTTTGATCTGGCAGCAAGCCGCGCGCGTGCACGTGCTGCAAAGATCGCAGTACTGGGAGGGAGAAAATGATCAAAGTTGATGCCAGCCTCTGTCTTGGTTGTCTGTCCTGCTCCAATGTCTGCCCTAGCCAGAACATCACCAGAAGCGAGGTATCGGGCAAGAGGAGCATTCACTGGAAGAGATGCAAAGAGGAGTGCGACCTCTGCGTGGAGTTCTGTCCTGCAAAAGCCCTGAAATTGGTTGCTTTCGATGAAAATGTGCCTGAGCCAGATTTATCCTTTGATCTCGTGGCCTGCAGGATCTGCAAATCGCGTTATGCAACTGAGCCAATGCTCAGGAGGATTGAATCTACACTGCCTCTCAGCATGCAAAAGGATGCAACAGGTCTTGAATGGATTCGCATCTGTCCGGTCTGCCGGAGGGATATCGAGGCCCAGAGGGCTACTCAGCAGATGGTTCAGGGAAGGACAAGCAAGAGCCTGAAGAAGTAGGAGTATCCAGGAACCTGAATTCAGGAAATCTATGAAGGGATCTGCCGCAAGATTCCCTTCTCAAGTCCAATCTCCATCCAGGCCCAGGCCCAGATGATGGCCTCGAAGGCCCGAATGAGATCATTTTTCTGCAGGAAATACTGGCAGTCCTTGATGTAGGCAGATATATTTTGAAGGAACTCTTCGTCACCCGAAATCCGGGTGTAGAGTTCCTGGGCCTTCTTCTGCCATTTCTCAGTCTCTATTCGCAGGTCAGTCTCCAGTCGCAGGTTTGCATGCCTTTGCTGGTCCGCCTGCAGTCGCGGGTCTGCATGCCGTTGAGGGTCTGTCTGCAGTTGCAGGTCAGCCTGCTGGTTTGCCTCCTGATGTCCTGCTGCCTGACTTGCTTCAGGACCTATATGATTCCCGCTCGCAGACGTCATATCTTTCTGTGTGGCTTCTTCTTCAGTGCTCTTCAAGTGGGCCCCCGTTTCTCTGTATGCCTCAAGGCCGCTGATGCATCCTTCCGGCATGGCATGAAATCCATTTTGCCACCTGTCATTCTTCTGGCTTGCTGAATGCTTCTGGCGCTGACCGGCAGAAGCTATTTGCCAGATTTGGATGCTGCGCTGTGGTTGTAGAGGCCGTTCTCAGATTCTATGACCTTTGTCACCCTTTTTTCGCCAACCTCGACATCGACCATGGTCTTGATGGAATAGCCTTCAGCCCTGAGCCTGTTTACTCCGTCGCCCCTGCGAATCACCACAACTATGTCCTTGACAATTGCTCCTGCCACCTTCAGAGACTGCAGGACTGCCAGAAGCGTTCCGCCTGTGCTGATGACATCGTCCACGACTATGACGCGGTCTCCCTTGTTGATGCCATTTAAGAAGAGCTGTGACTTCGAGTAGCCTGTGACCTGGCTGACCTCGATCTCGCCTGGCAGGCCGTATTTCCTCTTTCTGACGATCACCATAGGTATGTCGCAGATGTTGGACAGCCCGGTGCCTATGGGAATTCCCATGGCCTCCACAGTCACGATTTTATCAACATCCAGATCGGCTATTCGCACGATGTGACCTGTGACCTCCCTGATCAGCTCCGGCCTGACCTCTGGAACGCCGTCGGTGATTGGATGGATGAAGTAGTTGTACTCGCCCCTCTTAAAGATCGGGGCCTCCTGCAGCGATTTCTTGAGCCTTTCCAGCATATGCGAGCCTCAATTCCACTTTTTCTTGAT
>DAONDW010000022.1:0-13042 GCA_035402785.1 Methanothrix sp.
CTGGGATCGACAATTGGCCCTCCGGCGGACATTGCATAGGCTGTGGAGCCTGTGGAGGTGGCGATGATCACCCCGTCTGCCCTGAAGTCCTCCATGAGCGAGCCGTCAACTATTATCTCAAACTCGATCATCTTTGCAGGGCTTGCAGTCAAAAAGGCGATCTCATTTGTGGCACAGGGCAGACATCTTCCATTGAGCTGCAGCTTCAGGCGCGAGCGCTCGTCAACCTCAAAGCCAGACAAAAGCCTCTTTATGGTATCAATTGCGTCTTTTGGCTCCACATCAACCAGAAAACCAAGGGTGCCCATGTTTATGCCGAGAATTGGCGCAGGATCTGCCATCTTGTGAATGGTGCGAAGAATTGTGCCGTCTCCTCCAACCGAGACTATGAAGTCCACCTTCTGCCGCTCCATCTCTGACACGCTCATGCCGGTCCTGCCTATTTGGGCGGCCAGGTCTTCATCTACAAAGATCTCAGTTTCCCGTCCCTCGCACTCGATCTGGTATATGAGCATCTGCGCAAGACGTGCCGACTCTGGCTGCAGCCGGGAGACAAAGCCTATCTTAATTTCCGCCGCCTCCTATGAGATGAAGAAGCTCAGCATGTCGCAGTCCGTTGGACCCGATCAGATCCCTCTTCTGCCACATGTGGCCGTCCAGTTGAAGCCTGTTTCCTCTTTCATCAGTCACCATGCCACCGGCCTCCTCCATGATGATCTTTCCAGCAGCGATGTCCACCACCCTCATCATTCCCCTCAGGTCAACGAAGGCGTCCAGGCGTCCGGCTGCGACCAGAGCCATCTCAAGGGATGTGCTGCCAAGAGTGCGAATGCGGCGCACGACATCTCCGGCTCCAGCAATCCTGCCGGTATGGGGCCGCAGGGTGTAGGCGCTGATGCTGAAGTTTTTGAGATCCGCGTTTGTGGAGACTGTCAGGCGCTCGCCTGAACTGGCATATGCACCGCGTCCGCATTCGGCATAAAAGCTCGATTTATCTGCCAGGCTGCAGATGTAACCGAAATGAAAATCTCCATTGCTCAGATAAATGGAGACAGAATAAAATGGAATGCCTGATATGGCATTGAATGTGCCATCCAGTGGATCAAGGTGCAGATAGTAGTCGGGCTCTGACTTGCTGCCGACTGTGACCTCGCCAATCTCCTCGCTCAGAACCCGAAAGCCAAGGCCTGAAGCGCTCAGGGTCTCTAAAATTGCGTCCTCTGCTGCGCGGTCGATTCTTTTGGTCGGCGTCCCGTCTGCACCCATCCTGACCATCTGGCCGCTTGAAGCTGTTCCCACCATCTCATCGATAGCGGATGTCACAGATTTTGCTGCTTTGTCGCACAATCTCAGCAGTTCGATTCCTCTGTGGGAAAGTTGCTCGCTCATCGCATTACCAAAGAACTGCTCACTATAAAAGATTCTCACTTGGGATCGAAAAGCTTTATAAAATGCTAACTTGAAGCATGTTATCATTTAGCATTAGGAGGGATTCACTTTGATCATCGGTTTGCCTACTGATACATTTATTGGAATCATAATAGTGCCTGTGGCCATCTCGTTCTTGCTCTTGATATGGGCCTTGCGGTGGTGATGTACTTTGGACGCATTCGGAACTGTAATCGTAATTCTCTATTTCGTCTTGCTGGTTGGAATCGGTGCCTTCGCATCCAAAAAGATCAAGAGCTCTGAGGATTTCCTGGTCGCCGGGAGGAACCTTGGCTTCTGGACGTTTACACTGCTTGTGGTGGCCAGCATATGCAGCGGAATGACAATCCTGGGCGTGGCAGGCCTCGGTTATACCGCAGGCTGGCCGAGCATCTGGGAGCAGATATTCGTGCCGCTTTCTGCTGCGGTCTGCATCCTGTTCTTTGGAACGAAGCTGCATGGCGTTGCCTCCAAAACGGGTTATGTGACTGTGCAGGACTATTTCGCCCACCGCTTCTACAGCCCGCGGGGAATTCGTGGCACCTCAGCCGTTATAGGAGTTCTCATCTCCATAATCTACCTGGTCGGCCAGTACATCTCCATCAGCATGGTCCTCTCCTGGCTGTTCGGCATACCCTATAATTGGTCTCTTGTGATTGGTGCAGTGATCGTCATGGCCTACACAATCCTCGGAGGGCTCTATGCCATTGGCATGGCCTCTTTGGTGCAGGGCATAATGATCCTGGTAGGAGTGCTGCTGGTGGGGCCTCTGGTCATCTCTGCTGCAGGAGGACTTGAGCACATAAACCTCGTCCTGGCAGGGATAGATGTCAACATGACTCACCTCTGGTATCCTCAGGTGCATCCGCCCTATGCCAAGTACTCATTCCTGACGCCTGAATATCTGGTATCGTTCTTCTTCCTCCTGACATTCGGTCTGGCGGCTGCACCCCATGTGGTCAATAACGTTCTCGCGGCAAGGGACATCAAGTACTTCAAGTGGTCTCCTCTTGCGGCTTTCGTCGTCTATGCAGTGATCATGTATCTCTGCAAGATCTCCGGCTTTGCAGCCAGGTCCATGGCGAGCGAAAACCTCATCACTCTTCCAACGAATGTTTCAAATCCATCCGACTACAGCTTCATAGTGGCGTCGCAGTATGTTTTCCCAGATATCTTCGCGCCACTGGTGGCCATAATCGTCCTATCGGCAGTCATGTCCACCACAGACAGGCTCATGCTAACCATCGGCAGCTATGTGAGCTGGGACGTCTACAAGCAGTTCATCAACAAGGATGCATCTGAGGCGTCCATCACTCTCCTCAGCCGGGCAGCGATATTGATCTCCACAGTCATCACCCTTTATCTGGCCTGGTCCAACCCGCCTGAGCTTTTGGCCTGGCTGATCTGGATGGGCATCGGCGTGATGCTCGCATGCTTTGTGGCACCTCTGTTTGCCGGGCTGTACTGGCGGCGCGCCACTCGCGAGGGAGCCCTCGCCTCCATGATTGTGGGGCTGGTCGGCATTTCCGTCATCAGCTATGCCCAATACACGAAGATGATTTCTCTTCCCATGCATCCCAGCATGTACGGCTTCTTGCTGTCTGTGGCTGCCATGATCCTGGTCAGCCTGCTCACCAAAAAGCCGTCTGAGAAAGTGCTGGATGAGACAAATACGGGATTGTTCATCAGGAAGGGCAAAAAGGCCTGAAGAAGTCCTGAGTGCCTGCATGAAAGCCTGCAAAAGTGCTTGAGCACTGCTGTGGGTCCGGGCCGGGCGGCGAAGAATCCAGGTGCATTCATTCATCATGGCATCGCCTGGACGGGCTTCTCGTCCGGCCACTCATGGGGCGACATGAGCGATAAGATCTAATATGACTAGGAATTAGTGGAAAAGGCAGGGCCCGTGGTCTAGCTGGTTATGACATCGCCCTTACACGGCGGGGATCACGCGTTCGAATCGCGTCGGGCCCATTCACCATTCTTTTGAATCAGCGTTCATCTCTTTTCGTTTCTGCTGCAAAAATTCAGATCAAAATCAGGGATATGAGTCCAATGGCGATGGTGGGCAGAAATATCCTGGCGATCTCATTTCCGAATTCCCGGCTTCCAAGCACATAGGCTATTACGAGCTTGACCAGGGTATTGGTGATGGCTGCAAGTGTGATGGTCGTGACTGCAACTTTGGCTGCCAGAGTTGACTGTGCCAGGGATGCCATTGTGAGGGCGATGGCATCAACATCAGCGAGCCCTGATACAATGCCTGTGGCATAGATTCCGGCTGTGCCGAAGTAAATATTGGCGAACTTTGAGACGATGAGCACAAAGGCGAAGAACGCCCCGAACTTCAGAGCCGGAATGATGCGGAAGGGGTCTTTGACCTTCACATCCTTTCCTGGAGAGCTATTATTTCGCACCCTCAAATAGGCCAGGGATGAGCCCACAAGCGTCATGAGGAGCATATAGGGCAGAAGTGCGAGGAAGAGGTCCCGGTTGACCACCAGGACGATGAATAGGATTCGCGGAAACATCGTACAGCTTGCAATAGCAGTTGCGAATACGGCTGAAGGAAGGATTTCCCTGTTGATTTTGACTTCCATTGCCATGGAGGAGGTGACTGCAGTGCTGGAGGCCAGGCCGCCAAGGATTCCTGTGAGGCTCAGGCCCCTTTCAGCTCCGAGGATGCGGATGAGGATGTAGCCAACATAGCCTATGAGGCTGACCATGACCACGAAGAGCCAGACCTGACGGGGATTGAGCACGCCCCACGGGCCGAGAGGCGTTTCAGGCAGGAGGGGGTAGATGACGAGCGCGATGATTCCCATCTTCAGTGTGTCGAGCAGGTCCGTCTCGCTCAGCACCTCAACATAATGGTGTGTTATGGTTCGTGTGGCCAGGATCCAGGTGGTGATGATGGAAAGAGCCACTGCTAAAAGTATGCTGTCTGGAGAGCCTGCCAGCATCCCCAGGGCAAAAGTGACCACGGCAGCGACTGCTGCTGTGAAGTCTATTCTTCCAAGGGTGCTGATTGACGCAGCATATCCAACAGCCACGAGAATTGTAAACATGGCCATGCCGGCTATTGCAAAGCCTGATCCATAATGATTCGCAAGCGCTGAGCACAGGGAGCCGAAGAGCGCTATCAGGACAAAGGTGCGCAAACCAGCAACGCCCCTGACTTTATCCTCAAGGAGCCTGCGCTGCCTCTCTGTTCCTATGAGAGCTCCAATGAGAAGGGCTACCAGAAATGGATAGATATCCGCAAATTCCATTATTCATCACTGCAATTTTCAGGTTAATATCCTTTGCCAGTCGTTGATTTGGAAAATCAGACATCGACTGATCGTCTCAAGGGTTTGATGGGATCAGGAGTCTGATAGGCCCGCGAGAATGAAAAATGAGAACAACCCGTGGTCTGAGCCATTTTCATGAGCACATGGTGACGCTCGCAGGCGACGAGCGTCTTTTCCAGCTTCAAGCTGATTTGAGCTTTGAGAGATCCATTTCGTCCAAAGCCGCCTTCAGCTTCCTGTAGGTTGCTTGCAGCCCTTCAGATATCACCCTCGTGTCTGACAGCACTGGCATGAAATTGGTGTCACCATTCCAGCGGGGAACTATATGCAGATGAATGTGATCTGCGACACCAGCTCCTCCCACAAGCCCCATGTTGATTCCCAGGTTGAAGCCATCTGGATGCATGGTCCTCTTGAGCAGATCCACGCACAGATCAGCAAGTTGCATCATCTCCTGCTGCTCCTGCTCCGCCCAGCCTGAGAGGCTCGCAGTGTGCCGGTAGGGCACTACCATCATGTGGCCATTGTTGTAGGGGTAGGCATTCATGATTATGAAATGATATTTGCCACGGAATAAAATTAGGTTCTCTTCATCTTTATTCTCGGCTGGCTTATCACAGAATATGCAGCCGGGTGGCTTTTTGCTGAGGATGTAATCGATTCTCCAGGGTGCCCATAGTTTTTCCATAATTTATCCCTCCATTTTCTGCCAGATAATCTTCCTGCCATCGATCCTGGGCTTTTCCTCTATAAACATCTTTATGGCCCTGGGATAGGCTCTGTACTCAGCCCTTTGAATCCTGGCCTTGAGGCTCTCGCGAGTGTCATCCTCGCGCACTGGCACAGGCCTCTGGTAGACGATTGGGCCGTGATCCACATCCTCATCCACCACATGAACCGTGGTACCCGTCCACTTCACCCCGTATGCCAGAGCCTGCGAGAATGCATCCATCCCCCTAAATGAGGGCAAAAGGGCAGGATGGATATTCAAAATCCGGTCCCTGTAATGCCTGACGAATTGAGGCGACAATATCCTCATGTAGCCTGTGAGAATCACCAGCTCAACGCCTGCACCATCGAGAAGATCCATCAATTTTTGATCATACTCCTCGCGGGAGAGGCCATGCGGATCCACATAATGGCCGGGAACTGAATACTCCCCGGCGATCTGCAATGCACCAGCATCCGGCTGATCGGCAAGGACGATATTTACCCTGCCCGGAAGCCTTCCCTTCCTCTCCTCCTTTAGAATATAGCGCAGATTCTCTCCCCGTCCAGAGGACACAACTCCAAGTATTGCTGTCAAAGGAAATTCTCACCTGCCTTATGTGATCATGATTGCCAGGACACTGATCTCTTTTCGTTTGATGTTAAGTATTTCAGCGAATAAGAATATGTTCTTTGCTGTGACTATTTGCTGATTTCCAGCTCAATGGCGTTTTCCTTTTGATTGCAGACACAAAGGCTTTGTCCTGCTGACTGCAGGATCTGAGATCAGCTCCCGCGTATTGCAGGATCATGATCTGACTGTGGCATTGAAGTCGGCGAAGAGGACATTCTCAGAGATCTGCGCCTGCTGATTGCAGGATCCTGATTGCATGATCCAAGAATCCTCATAATGATAGCAGATTCAGAGGTATCTTCCCCGCGCTTTTATCTCCCTGACTCTCTGCAAAACAGCCTCCGCCTGGGGATAAGCCTGTTTGTATCCGGCTATGAATGCCTCTATCAGCTCCTGGGGTCCGTCGTGGGTGCTCTCCAGGGTCTGGAAATAGACATGAACATCGACACCCTGGGCCTCCAGGGTCTTCTCGTAAAATGACAGGCCAAAGTCAATGAGACAGATCTTTCCTCGAGAGAGAATCATATTGGATGTGGTCAGGTCTCCGTGAATGATACCTCCACTGTGAAGCCTTCCAACCATCTGCCCCACCATCTTTGAGAGATCCGGATTGATGATATCCTTGAGCTTCTCTCCCTCGATCTTCTCCATCTTCAGCTCAAAGCGGGATATATCGCAGATTATAGGAGTGGCAACTCCCAGCCTCCTGGCATCTGATGTGATCTTCGCCTCTCTCAGCGTCCGCTCCTGCCTGATCCGTTCGTCGAGAGCAGGCTGGCGGTAGCTCTTTGCCAGCCGCTGCTTTTTGACAGTTCCATTCTCCAGGGTGATTACAGCTTCTGCGCCTCTGCCTATCTCCATGAATCCTCTTTTGCCTTCCAGGCATTGACGAGACCTATGCAGCCCGCGATCATCATGTCTCCTCCGGGGGATGCAGCTACGGCTCCCAACAGGGCACCGCCAGCCAAAAAGGACTGCCGGCGCGGGCCGGTGATCAGGGTCCTCTCGATCTTGCCTGGAACGCTCTTAACATAAGCCCCGTGGCCTCCATCCTCGAAGACCTCGCTGTTCTTAATCGTTCCGTCAACCAGCTTTTCGACAAATTCTGAGAGCTTTGGCATTGTCAGCTCACCTGTATGATGCTCGAATATGCCTGTGATCTGGCCATCTGCCACTATCGCTGCCACTGTGTGTCCATTTCCGAAGTTTATGATGAGGGCCGGCAGTTCGTCTGGCAGATCCTGAGCGGCTCCGAAGAGCGCCGCAGGACCTGTGTCCATGAGAAGTGGCCTGCATCCGGCTCTTTTTAGCGAATCTGCTACAGCAATCATCCTTGTCATGCTCTCTGGCGGATTCTGATAGGCGAAATCCTCAAGCCGCCCTCCTTTGCGGATGACTTCAGCCAGGTGCTCGAAGCGAACCAGGCGGTTTGATCTGTCCGGAGAAAAGCCGTGATCCTGCACAGCCACTGCAATGTCCTGGGGCAAATTTATATCAAAAATCTGAAAGGCACGGCGCAGAGAGTCTATGTCTATATCGCCCGTCTCTATGATCTCAAAGTCGTCTGGAACCTCTTTCTGGATCGCGATGCCAAGTGAGGCCACCCTTTCCAGGTTGTCGTTAATGGTGGCGGCAGCCGTGGGTGTAGCAGAAACCCTCAATCCCGCTTTAAGATGCCGTTTCACTGCGGAAGTGCTGGCTCCTCCTCCCATTGTAGGTCCGTGCAGGAACACATTTCGTCCGTTCTTCCTGGCCCCGTCGATCCTGTTTGCCACCAGAACAGTCTGGCTTGGCAAAACCATTTTGGTTGAGCCTTCCAGAGGAATCCTCTCATCATAAAGCAGAATATCCTGGGTGCCTGCCCCCACATCGATTGCCAAGAGCGACATGATTTTGTTGTATCCGTCGTTCATGGTAAGAATTTTATGCTGAATGCCTGCAAGGTTTTAGCATGATCATAGATGTAGCTGTGGCGAGCACCTCTCGCTATAAAAAATTCGGTCCTGTGAGCCATCCGGATGAGGCTCACGACCTCTCTGGAAAGGTGATCCTGGAAAAGATTCAGGAAGCCGGGCAGGACGCTCGGTATTCACTTCTCCCAGACGGATTTGGCCTGAGGAGCTTTGCAGAGAAGAGCGATGCAGATGTCGTCGTCATCTGCGGAGGCACCGGCCTCACCCATCAGGATCTGACAATTGAGGCGATAGAGCCACTATTCGAAAAGACTCTTCCGGGATTCGGCGAGATATTTCGCTATAAAAGCCTGTCTGAGGTGGGCACTCGCGCCATGCTCACAAGGGCAGCAGCCGGAGTTTATCATGGCCGGCCCATATTCTGCCTGCCGGGCTCCCCAGGAGCCGCAAGCCTGGGCATGGATCTCATCCTGGCAGAATTGAATCATATTATTGGGCATATTCGGGAATAAATGAAAAAATAATATTAATTAAATTAAATCTTAATAGGCCACAGTAGCCTTTTATATGATTAGCACTCTGATAAGGATATAGAGCTATCAAGGGGGAAGATTGGCTAATGGAGACTGAAATTCCTGTGCGAGAAATCATGACCCGGCCAGTTATCACCGCCGAAGCCGATCTGGACATCTTAAGCGCCGCCAAGAAGATGGGCTCGGCCAATGTGGGCTGTCTGATCATAGTATCCAGCAGCAAGCCCACTGGCATTTTGACTGAGAGGGATCTGGTAAAGAAGGTCATAGCCCATGGAACAGATCCCAGAAAGATCAGGGTGGCCGACGTTATGAGCTCTCCAGTGGTCTCCATCGAGCCTAATGCAAGCCTTCGCGAGGCTGCAGCACTGATGCTTCGCTCTGGCGTAAAGAGGCTGCCAGTGATCTCTCAGGGAAAGCTCGTTGGCATAATCACCGATACTGATCTGGTCTCCGGATCTTCCATCGGCATGAGCGATATTTTAGGAGATCTTCTGGAGATGCACAGAGAGAGCATACACCTGGAAAATCCCGGTGGTGTGGTGCGCGGAATCTGTGAGGTTTGCGGCCAGCTCTCTGACACCCTGGAAAGCGTGAATGGAGAACTGCTCTGCTGGAGCTGCAGGGACGGAAACAGGTAGAACATAGTCATTTGCTGGACAGGCTTGGGAGGCATTATGCTAGTCGGAGATATTATGTCCAGAGATCCTCTTTACGTAGAGGACTCTACATTTCTCACCAAAGCGCGTCAGATGATTAGAGATAACCATGTGCGCGGGCTGCCGGTGTTGAATAGCAAGGGCATGGTCATTGGAATCGTAACCAACCAGGATATGTTGCGAGTAACCTCTACCAAGTCCAATGTGACTGTATCAGGCTATGTGGTAGCTGTTCCTGTTGTTACAGGGCTGATGGATATCCTTGAAGCAGCAAGGCTCATGCTCCGGGAAAAGACGACTTTGCTTCCTGTGGTTGAGTCTCTGGAGAAGCCCAGGCTGGTGGGGGTGGTCAGCCTTCTTGATATATTCAAGAGAATTGATTTGGGAGCTGTGCCTGATAAACGGGTGTCCGAGATAATGACCACCGAGGTCGTGACTACACGCCCCGATGATCCAATAACCAGGATCTGGGATCTGATGGTCGAGAAGGATTATACAGGCCTTCCTGTGGCAAAGGACGGCAAGCTCATTGGAATGATCACCAGGTTCGATATGCTGAAGGGCACTGCCAGAATCGGAAAGGAAAGCGACAAAAGGCCGAGAGATTCGGTGCAGACGCCTGTGGAGAAGTTCATGAGTTCTCCTCTGTACTTCGTAGCGCCTGAGGATGGCGTGAAGAAGACAATCGAGCTGATGCTCAAGCATGACGTGGGCCGCATATCTGTTGTGGATGGCGAAAATCTGGTTGGAATCGTGGACAGGAACGATCTGATGAAATGCTACCTTGGTGATTGAAGATGAGCAAAGGTCCAACAACTGGAAAAGAGGTAACGAGGATTCCTCAAAGGAGCGATCGCATGCCCATAGCACCCGGCTCCGGGGAGAGAGCACCTCTTCAATTTGACTCTCGAAATGCCAGGAGGGCCAGCAATGTGGTGGGAGTGGCTTCGCCTGATGTTGTCACAGTCCCGCCAACCACTACCATCATGGGAGCCATAAAGACCATGACATTTTATGGCTTCTCCAGGCTTCCAATTGCTGATGCTGGCACAAAGAGGCTGATAGGCTTTGTGACATCAGTGGATGTGGTGGACTTCCTTGGGGGTGGGCTGCGGCATAATCTTCTGCGAGAGAAATATGACGGGAACATCTTCACAGCCATAAATGCTGATATCAGGGAGATAATGAGCACCAACCTCTCCTATGCAGGAGACAAATCCTCATTGAATGATGTCTTGAAGCTGATGTATGAGAAGAACGTGGGCGGTCTGCCAATAGTTGACGAGGATGTTCGCATCAAAGCAATAATCACAGAAGAGGATTTCGTGCGCATCTGCCGGGGCCTGGAGACCGGGCTCACAGTTGAGTCCTTCATGAGCGCCAATGTGGTGACAGCTCCAGCCCAGACCACAATCGAGAAGATGACTCGCATGATCATCCAGAAGGGCTTTCGGCGAATGCCCGTGGTCCAGGATGGCGTACTCATGGGCATGGTCACGGCCTCAGACATCATGAAGTATCTGGGAAGCGGAGACGCATTCAGAAAAGTAGTCACAGGCGACATCGGCGAGGTGATGAATCTGCCGATCAAGAGCCTGATCAAGAGGAGCCTTTTGGCAACTGAGAAAAATGTTGACCTGGGCGTATCAGCCAGGAAGATGATGGACAACGACATTGGCTCTCTGCCAGTTATGGACGGGGGATCCCTGGCAGGCATTCTGACTGAGAGAGATTACGTGAGGGCTTTAGCCGAGAACAGAGGAGTTCTACCATGATCATAAAGAAAGTCAAGGATTACATGAGCGCTCCCATCTACGTCATTGAGCGAAATGAGCCCATTCAAAGGGCCAGGAATCTGATGTTCAAGTACGGCATAGGCAGACTGCCGGTGATGGATGCAGGCAAGCTGGTGGGAATAGTCACCAAATATGATATCACCAACAGGCTCAATCAGGCGGCTCCTGAGTGGCGCAGGCGGCCCATAGACAAGGTCCCAATTCAGGTTGTGATGACTGAAAAGCCCATCACCATCTATCCAGATGCAACCATGCCTCAGGCAGCGGAGCTTCTCATGGAAAACGGCGTCTCCGGATTGCCGGTGGAACGCGATGGGGATATAGTGGGCATGGTCACGTCGAGGGACATGGTGAAGTACTTCTCCGAGCAGGATATCAAGGCGACTGTTGGCGACATGATGAGCAAAAATGTGCTTTCCGTGCACCGTCATCATACCATCGGCCATGTGCTTGAGGAGATGAATGTGCAGGGTCAGAGCCGCGCTCTGGTCTACGAGGACAATAACATGCCTGTGGGCATAGTCACCCGTTCAGGGCTGACATTCTCCGGGATGATGGGTCCGAAGGACGAAATGGAGACCAAGAACATCAAGATGACACGAAAGGAGAGCCTGGCAGGCAGAAAGCAATATCGCTATGTCAAGCAGATGCCTTTCGTGGCAGAGGACATCATGACCTCGCCAATCCTTACCATCGGCTCTGGGGAGATGGCTGTTAAGGCGAGCCAGATGCTTGTCGAAAAGAACATCATAGGGATGCCTGTAGTGGACGGTGGAGATGTTGTGGGCTACTTCTCGGCAGATGAGATAATAGCCGAGGTTGGAAGGTGGAAATAAATGCAGGTTAAAGACATCATGAAAAAGCCGGTTACCATTGATAAATCCGAAAGGCTGGGCCATGCCCTGGACCTTATGGAGAAGAATGACCTCCGAAGGCTTCTGGTCACCAACAAGGACAGGCTTGGGGGCATCATCACCACGCGGCAGATTGCGCGCGTTCTTGGAGCCAGGAAGTCCCTGGGAATGCCAGCTTCTTCACTGCATGTGGCCTCCGCCACCATGGATTCTCTGATCAAGGTGCTGCCTGATATGGATGTTGTGGGCGCCATGGCCCTTTTGCAAAAGACCAGCGTCCTGGTTGTAATGGACGGTGAGGATGTCCTGGGCTGGGTTCGGCCTCGCGAGGTCCTGGCTGCAATCAAGGTGAGCGGCAAGGCAGCAGATGCCATGAGAGTTCCACTGACAGTCAACCCCAACGACAGGCTGGTTCATGCCAGGCGCATGATGCTGGACAGGGATGTGGGAAGGCTTCCTGTGGTCGAGAGCGGCAGGCTCGTAGGCATCATCACCGAAGGGGATGTGGCCAAGTCACTCCGCGCATTCCGGGACCTCAATGACACCGCAAGCAAGCAGTACGCCAGAATCTACAACATCCTGGTCTCGGATATCATGACGCACGATGTCAAGTACGTCTACATGGACACTCCTTTAGAGGAGGTCAAAGATATCATCCTCGGAGAGAATCGCGGAGGTCTTCCAGTCCTCAACAGGAATGAAGAGGTCGTGGGCGTGATCACCAGGCGGTCCATACTGGATTATCTGGTGAGGGCAGGATGAATCTGAGCAGAGTTGCTCAGATACTGGGGATAACTGAAAGCAGGCTGCAAAGCCTTCAAGAATCGATAATTCGAGAGTCCGCCTGGCCCGAGCCCCGTCTGCTCCGTTTTGATAAGGAGACATCGGGGATCGAGGCCGGGACTGTTATTTTTGAGAACGGTGAGATAGCCTTTGGCTACCCAAAGATTCGCAGGCCTCTGATGCTTGCAGCAGCCATCAAACGTCATTTCGCTCATCTTGTGGCTGTTGAAGAGAAGATGAATGGCCACAATGTGCGCGTGCTGTCTGTCAACGGCGAGGTGGTGGCATTGACCCGTGGCGGCTTCGTCTGTCCATACTCGACCGAAGTGGCGCAAAGGATCGTCCCGGAGGACCTCTTTCGCAGGCATCCTCAGATTGTCCTGTGCGGGGAGATGGTTGGGCCAGAGAACCCCTATGTGGCCAAGGACATCTATCCAACTGACA
>DAONDW010000023.1:0-9248 GCA_035402785.1 Methanothrix sp.
TCCATCTCCGCTAGAAGCTGCATCATTGTGCGGTTGACCTCGGCGCTTCCAGTGGTGCCGTCATGGGTTCGAATGCTTCCTACAGCATCGATTTCGTCTATGAATATGATGCTTGGTGCCTTCTCGCGCGCCATCTGGAAGATATCGCGAACGAGCTGAGCGCCCTCACCTATGAACTTGTGCACAAGCTCTGAACCGGACATGTGAATGAACGTGGCTTTGGACTCGTGGGCCACTGCTTTGGCGAGCATGGTCTTTCCTGTGCCCGGCAAGCCGTAGAGCAGCACTCCTCGCGGCGGCTCAATGCCGATATTATCGAAGATCGCAGGATTGGTGAGAGGCAGCTCCACAGTTTCCCTGATCTCCTGAATCTGGCTCTCCAGGCCACCCACCTGAGCATAAGACACATCCGGAGCCTCTACCAGCTCCATGACCTTGGCCCTTACGTCCACAGAGCGATCGAGTATGCGAACGATTGTCAGCGAATTGTTGATGCACACACGGGAATTGGGCTGAATCAATGGCAATAGCTCATTCGGAACCGATGTTATGAACTCCTGGTTATTCCCATGCTGCCGGAGCAGGACATAATCCGGTCCCATCTCAACGACAGTGGCCAGGAACAGCGGCATCCTCTTGAGGGTTATATTTTCTTTCTTCAGCCGCTCCACCTCTCGCAGATATTTTTTATTGGCGATCAGCGACTCAAAGAGCTTTGCCCTCACCTCTTCTCTCTCCATCTTTGTGGTTTCCAGTTCTTCGGCAAGGCTCTTGTTGTCTGACTGCAGAGCGGCTATCCTCTTGCTATAGGACTCATGAATGGTCTCTTGACCGGGAATGGCCGATGTTTCACTCATATAAGAAAACTCTCAGTTCTCCAGGCTTATAAATTCATTCCTGTGGCGGCAGGCATTATAGTCAAGAACCAAAAGACTGATGCTCATTTGCCCTGCCGCAGGTCCGCTGCATGCCTGTGATTGGCGTCAATGGTTTAGTCCTGCACCATAATGCCTCGATGATAGGGACTGCACAGAGATCAATCGGGACTGAAAAAGATATTAATCATAACATGCACAATTAATTATGTGATTTTTATGATCACCGTCAACAAGCCCGTATTCCGGCCCTATGAGGTGGTGGAAAGAAAGGGACTCGGCCATCCCGATACCCTGGCAGATGGCATCTCAGAAGCCATCTCGCGTTCGCTCTGCAGGATCTATCTGGAGGAATTCGGCGAGATTCTGCATCACAATGTGGATAAAGTCCTCATCATCGCAGGCCAGAGCAGTCCCCGCTTTTCCGGTGGCAGGATCGTCAAGCCGCCGTCCGTGATAGTTGGCGGAAGGGCCAGCAAGACATCTTCACAGCCCCTGGGAAAGGTCATTGAGAGGGCTGCTGCCTCGCATCTTCATGAAAACCTGAAAAACCTGTCCCAGTTTCTGGTGGAGCCGCGCCTGGAAGAAGGCGCTCCTGAGCTGAAAAGCCTCATGGGAAAAGGTGCCAATGACACATCGATTGGAGTTGGCTATGCCCCGCTCTCAAGGACCGAAAAGCTTGTCCTGGATTTGGAAAATGCGGTAAGAGGCGTGCCGGGAGCTGGCGAGGACATCAAGCTCATGGCTGTGCAAATAGGCGAGAAGCTGACGCTGGTGGTGGCTGCTGCAATGGTCTCCCGGTTCATCAACTCGCGCGAAGAGTATGAAGAGGCAAAGCTGGCTGTGCGAGACGCAGTCGCGAAAATGGCTCTTGACAGTCTGGACGGCCTTCACGGCCTTGATGAAAGAGGACATGACACGCATATGTCAAGCAATATTGCCTCAGATCTTCGCGCTTCAGATCCCCATGCTGCAGATCTGGAGGTCTATGTCAACTGCGCTGATACGGTAGAGAGCATCTACCTCACCGAAACCGGCTCGTCGATTGAAATGGGAGACGACGGTGCCACCGGTCGCGGAAATCGTGGCAACGGCCTGATCACGCCCATGCGGCCCATGACCATGGAGGCAATTGCTGGCAAAAATCCTGTCAGCCATGTGGGCAAGATCTATAATGTCCTGGCAGCCAGAGCTGCCTCGGATATCGCAAATCTCGATGGAGTTGAGGGGGCGTATGTGACCCTCGTCAGCAAGATCGGCTCTCCCATCAGCCATCCGCTCCTTCGAGCAGTCCAGATATCTGGAGAGATGGCACTCACGCCCAGGCTGGAGTCCGAGGTGGACAGCATCCTGGACTGCTGGCTGGAGAGCACCGATGATCTGGTTGAGCAGTTCGTAAATGGAAGTCTGAGCCTTTATTGAACCGCATCCATTCTTCTGGATTTGCAGATTTCGCGGTCCGTCAATCGCTCTTGGATACCTCTTTTTTGGCCATCTGCAGCCTCTGCTTTGCTGTGTAGCCGGTGGCCTTCTCCAGAAAATTTCTAAAGCGTTTGTTGGTGTCCATGACAGTGACATCGTCTGCGTTCAAATCCGATTCAGTGATCACAGATAGCTTCTTTCCGTTGATTGACACGCTTATGCTTTTGAGAGCTCCGAAGCTGAGGAGAAGCTTGCCATCGTCCTCTTTTATGTCAACTGGAAACTCCTCTTTCAGTACATTTGAAATTCGCTCTAAGTCGGGCTTGAAGCCGCGTTTGAATGTGTAGTCCATAAGAGCGGATTGGGTTTTATCCCGGTATAGATCTTTCGAGCGAAATCCGCCCAGACGAAACCAGACGAGATCAAACGAAACCCCCTGTCACAGAGCCGTATTCAGAGATAATGGGCCCCGCCCTTCATAGAAATCGTGCAGATCCTTTTATCCAAAGATCTGAATAAGATTGTCTCATGAGCACGGAGCTATTGCAGGAAATCAGCAGGAAATGCAGGGAGATGGAGATTCCCCTGATGGGCGTGGCTGACATACAGCGCTGGAAAGAACCGCCATTCCAGCCCTGGATGCCAGAGGATTTCTATCCGGATTCTATCTTTCCAGAAACCAGGTCTGTGATAGTCATAGGACTGCCAATCATTCTTCCAGTGCTGGAGAGCTCTCCATCCATCTGGTACAGGGAGATGTATGGCACAGTCAATTCCCTGCTGGACCAGTACACATATCGCCTGGCCAATTTCCTGAACGAACTGGGGCACCCGTCGGTCTTCGTTCCCAGGGACGGCTATCTTGGCATCAAATCGCTTCTTAAAAATCCCGTGGCATTTTTCTCCCACAGACATGCAGCCTTTCTGGCAGGGCTGGGCAACTTCGGGATCAATAATATGCTCCTGACGCGCGAATTCGGACCAAGAGTGCGATTCGGCTCGGTCTTCACAAAAGCACAGCTTCCTTCAAATCCGCTTCTCACAGAAAAGCTGTGCAACGGCTGCCTGCGCTGCGTGAAGATGTGTCCAGCACAGGCTTTGGGCGACAGGGACTATCCTGAAGGGCTCACAGACAAAAATAGATGCCTTGCCCACAGCTCTGAGCTAAACCAGCAGGGCGTCTCGCCCTGTGGAATATGCATCAAAGTCTGCCCGATAGGCGAAGACCGAAAGCTGTTCGGGCGGGAGGACAGCAGCATCTACACAAGAAAAGATCTCTTTCCTGATGAGCACCGGGCCTGGGAGCATGTGAGAAGATATGGGCGGCTTTGAGAGCCATCAGATGCCAATATCTCCCTGATATCCCAGCTTCTTTGCCTTTTCAAGCGTATAATAAGCCTCAGTGCCACGATCTGCAAGCTTGAGAGCTATGGCCTTGTTCACCAATGCCTCAACGAAGCCTGGGTCTATCTCGATTGCTTTATCGAAGCATTTCAGGGCCTCTGTGTAATCCTTATAGCCAATCGCCTCGACTATGCCCTTATTGTTCCAGAACTGTCGTGACTCTGGATCCAGCTCTATGGCTTTCTCATAGGCATCCACAGCCTCACCGAATCTATCGAGCCATGCAAAACACAATCCAAGCCGGTTCCAGCATTCAGCGCACTGGGGCTCTCTTTTAATCACTTCATTGAAAGCCGCAACAGCCTCTGTGTAATTTTTCATCTCCTGGAGCACTAGAGCCTTATTGTATAGATATCTGACATCCGAAGGGTCAAGCGCAATGGCCCTATCAAATAGCTTTACTGAGGCATTGTAGTCCTTCATTCCCTCATAGGCCAGTGCCTGGCCGTTGCACGCGGCTGCATTCGTTGGGCTGAGATTGATGCTATTGTTGTATGCAGCGATGGATTCGTCATACCTGCCGGACAGCCGCAAAGCAAGGGCATCGTTCTGCCAGGCATCAGCATTCATCGGCTCAATCTCTGCGGCCCTTGAATATGCCTCAGCAGACTCGAAATATCTGCCAAGGGCGAGAAGGGCTTCACCTTTTGCGATCCAGGCATGAGAATTTATGGGATCCAAATCGATGGTCTTTTCATAAGCCTTAATTGACTCATTGTATTTTTCGAGAGAGGAATAGATCAGCCCCAGATCAGACCAGGCCGGCACATTTTCCGGGTCCAGCTCCACCGTCTTTTTTAGAGCATCCAGCGATTCATTGGTCCGGCCCATATCTGACAGTATGAGGGCCTTGTTGTACCAGGCATCCGACAGACCGCCATCATGCTTGATTGCATTGTCAAAGGCGAGCAATGATTCATTGAATCTTCCAAGATATGCAAGAGCAAGAGCCTTGCTGTACCAGGAAAGTGCCCCAGCAGGGTCAAGCTCAATGGCCCGGTCAAAGCATGAAATGGACTCATTGTAATCACTCAGGTGAGCCAAGGAGATTCCCTTGCCATACCAGGCCTCAGCTACCCGGTTATTTCTCAGAATGGACTCGTTGAACGCAAAAAGGGATTCATTGTATCTCTCCAGGGCGCTATATGCCTGCCCCTGCTTCATCCAGATGCAAGCCGCAGATTCGTCCAGTTGAATGGATCTGTTATAGCAGTCCAGGGAGACATTATAGGACCCTTTTTGAAAGAATTCGTCACCTTTTTGCATCCAGTAGTCTGCGGTGTATTCCGCTCCGGTTGAAAGCGCCAAATAGGACATCAAGACAAACAGAACAAGGATAAGACTGGCCTTAATGGGCATCCCTCTGTGGTCTAAAAACTGTCATCATATAAAAAGTGATTTAGAGCTCCTTGCCAAGAGACGTCGTGGTCAATTTGACATGTTTTACTCCCTTCAGGGCCATCATCTTCTCAGCAGCTTTTCTCACATCCTGGCCGTCTCCTCTCAAGACCACCACCTCCAGGCAGATATCATGATCCAGATGAACATGCAGACTGGACTGGATTATGCCTCCGAAGTCATGCTGGATCTGGGTCAGGTTATCCTCCAGTCCCCTCTGAGAATGGTCATATACAATTGTGATAACGCCTACCCTTTCGCCTTCTACATCGCTCATCCATTCATAGTTGACAATGTAGCTTCTGATGGCATCCCTGACTCCTTCGGAGCGAGATGAATATCCACGCTGAAGTATGATCTCGTCGAACTTATTGAGCAGATTCTCAGGCAATGAGATGCCTATCCTCATTAGATCTTGGTCCATAGGTTATCGTATTGTCCAAATAATATTACTTAGTAATAAGCCTGTTGGGTGAATCCATTGAAAAATGAGCTGCACAGCCAAAATCGACTATCGCATGGAGATTATTGATTATGCGGCAACTGAAGTCCACCATTTATGAACCCGGAAAATAGACCCTCCAAATCAAAGCTGATAAACAATGGCCAGGAAAATCAGGATACCAAGATTATTATAACTTTATATTATTATAATATATATGGCACAAATTTCTTATAATAAATCAGGTTATTAGTAGCAAAAAAAGGTAGGGATTTTATGAGACGCGCTATTCAAATGTTCACAGCCGCGCTCCTCCTTTCCATCCTGATGCTCTGCTCAGGAGTACTTGGTGGAGAGGACGCCGGCACTTCGGTTCTCAAGATAGGCACACCCAATGTGGTCAAGTCTGCGAGCATCCTTGGGGATAGCAATATGGGCGTCCTGGCTCATTTATCCAATCCCACTCTGACAAAGATGGCCCCGGACGGATCGATAGTCGGCCTCACGGCCAAGAGCTACGAGGTCTCTGAGGATGGAAAGGTCTGGACCTTTAATATCAAAGACGACCTTTACTGGAGCGATGGAGAGAAATTCACCCCGGAGGATGTGAAATTTACATTCAGCTATCTTGCTGAGAACTATCCGGCTGCAGGCTGGATGAAAACCACAATCGACAATATATCAGTAGAAGACGGAGCAGTCGTCTTCAAGCTCAACAAGCCCTATTCCAGGCTCAATCTGGAGTTTGCAACATTTCCAATTCTGGCCAAACACATTTGGGAGAATGTGGACAAGCCCACTGAGTACACCAATGAAGGAGAGAACGTGGGATTTGGCCCGTTCTATATCACCAAGACTGATCTCGCTTCAGGCGTGATTTATTTCAAGAAAAATCCATACTGGAAGGAAGAGGCGCCTCACATCGATGCCATTGAGATTCATACATATGCCAATATGGATGTACTGTCTCTCGCATTGGAAAAGGGAGATGTCGATGCCTACTACAAGTACGCAGGAGGCTATCCTTATGCAAGCATCCAGAAGTTGAAGGATACAGGCAGCTTCGATTTCATGGAAAAAGACAACATCGGCCTCATCTTCCTCGGCATGAACCTGGGCAAAGAGCCTCAGTCAGACAGGAGCTTCAGAGAGGCAATTTCCTATGCAATAAACTACAGCGAGGTCACAACCCTTGATGCACTGGGATACGGCCAGGTTCCAAATGCCGGGTTCGTTCCTCCAAGCATGCTGGATTTCAAGGAGACCAAAAAGCTCGAATACAGCCCAGATCAGGCCAGGAGCATTCTCGATGAGGCTGGATACAAAGACTCAGACGGAAATGGCATTCGTGAGGGCAAAGACGGCAAGGACATCAAGCTCGTTTTGCTCACAAGAACCGATTACCAGAGGGTCTCTGAGCTTGTGCAGGAATATCTGAAAAATATAGGAATTGACAGCGAGATCAAGAGCGTCGATGGCAGCACCTGGATCAAGCAGAAGGATGCAGGTGAATACGATCTGACAGTCACCAGGTCCACACCCTGGGGAATGCTCATGCATGCAAACTGGGGCACAGGATATTTCGATTCCAGGCGCACAGGTGAAGGAGTGCTTCATGTTCTCGACGATCCGGCATTCCAGAAGCTTTGCGACGACATCCTGGCAGCGACGAACGATGAGCAGCTCCGAGATTATGCCTATCAGCTTCAGGACTACTATGCAGAGAACTTGCCTGCCATTGCCCTTTACTGGAGCAAGCTGGAGACGCCCTATAACCGCGCCTGGAATGGCTGGTATTCGGATCCGCTATATGGCATATTCAATGTGGACAATTTCCTGTCTGTGGAGAAGAGCCAATGAGCCGCTGGACGGAGCAATGGAGGAATTTCGTAAAAGAGACAAGCTATTTGCATAGCCTTGCCGAGAGGGATATCTCCAACGACCAGTTCTGGAGGAGCTTTGGAATCTATGACCAGGTTCTCAATCATTCGGGCTATCCGGGTGAGATCCTGGCAAAGATCTCCTCTTTTATGGCTCCTGAAGCGACACTTCTGGACATAGGCGCAGGAACTGGTGCATTTACAATTCCCCTTTCGAAGATCGCCTCAAAAGTCATTGCAGTTGATCCATCTGCCTATCAACTGCAGGTTCTGTCTGAGAAAGCCAGAGGGGAGAGCCTGACAAACATCGTCAAAATCGAAAAGGAATGGAAGGATGTAAGGCCTTCCGAGATATCCGATATCACATCAGCAGCAGGCGGATATGCAGGCGGCGATATAGCCAGCGATAATGCCTCATATCAGGTAGACTATTCTCTCGCAGCCTACAGCCTCTTCGATCTGGACATAGAGAATTTTCTCAAGAAGATGATAGATGTCACGGGAAAAGGCATCTTCATAGTCTTTCGGGCTGGCGGAGCTGACAGCCTCAGCGAGTATGCTTATGGTCCAAAGCCACACGCAGACTACATCTGCCTGGGCCAGATACTCAGGGACATGGGCTATCAGTTCAATGATCACCTCTTTACAAGAAGCTACGAGCTTCCTATCGACCTGGTGTTCCAGCAGTATCGCTTCTGCAGGAAGAGTCGCGAGGAGCTGATCAATCACCTGAAAATGGAGGGCAGGCTTGAAGAGCGAACTGATGGAATGTGGGCTGCCTTCAAGACGACGGATGCTCTTTTGTACATGATTCGCTAAACGGTGCCATCCAGATGTCTCTATCATCCAAAAAGGCGGGCAGATATGCCCTCGCTCTTTTCATCATAATCTCTTTGAATTTCATAATTCCCAGAGCGATGCCAGGAGATCCGCTCACAAATCTCCTCGGAGAGGATGTCATCATGACCGACAGCCTCGTGGTGCAGCTTAGAAATGAGATGGGGCTTGACAGGCCTTTGTCCGAGCAGTACCTGGATTACTGGTGGGACATCCTCCATATGGATCTCGGATACTCATTTCATCTGCATTCACCGGTATCTCAAATCATATTCACTCGAATGAAATGGACGCTTCTTTTAGCTGTGCCGTCACTCATCATCGGCTCAGTTCTTGGCACTCTTTTGGGGGCACTTGCAGGCTGGAAGAGCGAGGGGCCTCGCCAGAAGGCGGAGACTGCATTGCTTTTGGCGATCTACTGCACTCCACCCTATTTCCTCTGCCTGATTGTGCTGTATCTGTTCTCCTTCCGGCTGGACCTGTTTCCTTTGAAGGGCTTCTACAGCACAGGATCGATTGCAGACATTGCAGAACATCTCTTTCTGCCTGTCGCAGTCATGACGCTTTTCACATTATCCAGGAACTACATGATCATGAGGGGAAGTGTGATTTCGGAGAAAGGAAGCCTCTACGCAGCTTTTGCCAGGGCCAAGGGCCTCTACGATAGGCAGATCCTGTTCAGGCACATCTTTAAAAACGCCCTTTTGCCAATCGTCACCCTCCTGGCCATGGACTTCGGCTTCATTTTGAGCGGTGCCCTGTTCATTGAGATAGTCTTCTCCATGAATGGCATGGGTAACCTGATCTACGATGCTCTGCTCTCAAGGGACTATCCAGTGCTTCAGGGATCATTTCTGCTCATAACACTCATGGCAGTCTCTGCCAATCTGCTGGCTGATCTCCTCTACAGCCGCCTGGACCCACGTGTGAGGTGGCAGTGATGGCAGGAGGCAATGCAAAAGGCGTTGATGCAGGCACAGAAAGAAGCAT
>DAONDW010000023.1:9348-12503 GCA_035402785.1 Methanothrix sp.
TTTCTCATCATGGCGATCTTTGCGCCTGCAATTGCTCCATTTGATCCCTGGAAGAGATTTGAGCCATATCAGCCGCCGGGGCCTGTACATCTTTTGGGGACCAACGACATGGGCAACGATATTCTCTCAGAGCTGATCTATGGCTCAAGGGTCTCGCTATTGGTCGGATTCGTCGCGGCCCTTCTTGCGACGTTCATAGGCACAGCAGTGGGACTTGTATCTGGATATCTGAAGGGCACAGTTGACGAGATTTTGATGGGGGTCACGGATATCTTTCTCATGATTCCCCAGATTCCTCTGATCATAGTGCTGGCTGCATTTTTGAGGCCGAGCTTCATTCTCATGGCCTGGCTCATGGGCCTTTTGTGGTGGACTTCCACTGCAAGGGTTGTCAGGAGCAGGGCTTTACAATTGAGGGAGATGGGCTATATCCAGGCTGCACAGGCCCTTGGATTTTCCAGCAGCCACATAATCCTCACAGATATGCTTCCAAACATCCTGCCTGTAATCATGCCAAAATTCATGCTTGCCATCGCCTCTGCCATGATTGCTGAGGCCTCGATATCCTTTCTCGGGCTTGGAGACACCACAATGAAGAGCTGGGGGATGATGATCAACTTCGCCTTCACCCGCGGAGGTTTCATAAACGGCTATTGGTGGTGGTATCTCACACCTGGTCTTTGCATCACCCTTTTCGTCTTCTCTGCGGTACTCATTGGCTTTTCGGCTGAGGAGCAGGAAAACGAAACATTGAGGCTCTGATGACTGCCAATTTTAATCCTGAGAAACAGCTTCTTAGAATCGACGGACTGTCTGTTAAATTCGATACGTCAGCAGGACTCGTGAGGGCAGCGGACGATATCTCATTTGAACTTTATCCTGAGGAAACGCTGGCACTTGTGGGCGAGACCGGCTGCGGAAAGTCAGTTGTTGCAAGTGCCATCATGAGGATTCTGCCAAAAAATGCGCTTGTCTCTGGCAGCATCGCCTTTCTCGGCCAGGATCTCTTAGCGCTCTCTGAGAAGGAGATGTCAGACATCAGAGGAAGGGACCTGGCAATAGTCTTTCAAAATCCGTCGCTGTCCTTAAATCCCATAATTCGTGTGGCACTGCAGGTTGCTGAGCCTCTGCAGGTTCATGGAGACATTAATGGCATTCATGGCGGCATTCATGGCGGCATTCATGGCGGCATTCATGGCGGCATTCGTGGAGGTATCCTTGGAGGTATCCTTGGAGGTATTCTTGGAGGTATTCGCGGAGGCATTCATAGCCGCATGTCCCGCATCCGCTCTCTGTCGGCTGCTGAGGATATGCTTGGCCGGCTGGGGCTGAAGGAAAAGGGCCTGGGCCAGATGTATCCCTTCCAGTATTCAGGAGGCATGAACCAGAGGGCCATGATCGCCACGTCCATGATGCTCTCACCAAAGGTCCTCATTGCAGATGAGCCGAGCAAGGGCCTGGATAGCGATCTGGCGCTGGAGGTGATGGAGGAGATGAGAGGCATCAAGGACCAGTTGGGATCATCGCTGCTGCTCATCACTCACGACCTCGCGCTCGCGAGGCGGTTCTCGGACAGGATGGCTGTGATGTACTGCGGCCAGATCCTGGAAATGGGTGTATGTGAGGATATCTTCACCGATCCTTTGCATCCATACACCAAGGCCCTCATAAGATGCCTTCCGGAAAATGGCTTTCATCCAATACCTGGAATCTCCCCATCAATGATACAGCCGCCTGATGGATGCAGATTTAGCCCGCGCTGCCCCTACTGTCAGGAGATCTGCAAAAGCAGGAAGCCACCAGACCTGGTTTCATGCCACAACAGGGAGGTGAGATGCTGGCTCTTTTGAAGGCGGAAGACGTGGGCCTCGTCTATGAATCTGGCCTGATATTCAAGAGGAAGCAGACCGTCCTGAAGGGCATAAATCTGGAGATAGAAGAGGGCCGGACTCTTGGATTGATGGGAGCCTCAGGCTGTGGCAAGAGCACGCTTGGCAGAATAGTGGCAGGTCTGCAAAGGCCTGGCACCGGAAGGATTCTCTTCGAGGGAAGGGACATCAACAGCCTCAAAAGAGTGGAATTTGCAGCTTACAGAAGGCAGGTGCAGATGGTCTTTCAGGACCCAGAGGGCTCATTGAATCCGAAAAAGAGCATTGAAAGATCAATTCATGACGTTCTCAGCCTGATTGACGCACCCAGGAATGAATGGCAGGATAGGACGCGTCAGATGCTTGAGACTGTGGGTCTCTCTGAGGAGCTTCTCTGCCGCTATCCTGCCCAGATATCCGGAGGGCAGTGTCAGAGGGTGGCACTTGGCCGGGTTCTTCTGCTGCAGCCAAGGATCATGGTCCTGGACGAGCCCACCTCAGCCCTGGACATATCTGTGCAGGCGCAGATCCTCAATCTTCTCAAGGACCTGCAGAGGGATATGGGCATTGCATATCTGCTCATCTCCCATCAGCCGGAGGTCATAGGCTTCATGGCCAGCAGGACCATCAGGCTTGAGAAGGGTGGGTGGATTCAGGAAAAAGCAGAAGGAAAAGTGGAGCCTGAGTCGATCCCGCAATGAGCTTAGGCCCAGGCACGCAGCTCTTGGTATGAATGGTTGACCGCTTTTATCTGGCGAATACCTGAACACGCAAGATGGAGTGGATAAGACCGACCCGGCAATATAACTCATAAATTCATAATATTAACCTTTTCGGTAACACAAATTTCGAAGAGATTGATTTCCACTGAGATCTGCCAGTAATTCGGTCAAATAGAATGAGATGCACGGGCATCTCGCAAGATGATCCAATTAATGTACTACGATAAATATAAAACAGATTGGTTTTGCTGGAAAGGGCAATTCCCGTCTAATTCGCGACGATCTCGGCCATCTGGGACATTATATCGACCTGTGCCAGCCGCCCCTCGACCTTCATGCAGTCGCCGAAAATGCCCTCCAAAAGCACACTGCCATCGCGAACCAGGAGTCTGATAACGCCATCCATCGCCTTTTCTCGCGTCTGGCCCTTTAAAATATAAACAGTAAGCTCGCACATAAAACCTCACAAAATGATAATAATAAGGCGGGCCCGGCGGGACTCGAACCCGCGACCCCCGGGTTAGAAGCCCGGTGCTATATCCTGGCTAAGCCACGGGCCCGCAAT
>DAONDW010000024.1:0-5860 GCA_035402785.1 Methanothrix sp.
GGAATTCATCGAAAAAGCAATATCGATCCCAGAATGAAGATCTTCTCTCACGGAATGAGCCCGGAGAAGGTGGGCCTGGCCTATGGAGTCTATCGCTGTGGTTATGACAGTTTTATAATCTGCGATGCCTCATCCAATACAGTCACATTTGCAGTTCTGGATGGCCGAATTATTGCTGCTATCGATGCCCCGATCTTCGCTCCAGGGCTGATGCAGGGGCCTTTGGATGTGGAGGCCATCCGGGCAGTGGATGCTGGCAGGATGACGGCAAACGAGGCATTCACAAGTGGCGGAATTCTGCCCAAGATGAAAAAGACAAGCCTTGAAGAATGCGAAAAAGAGGAAAGGGTGCAGGCTATGGAGATGCTTGCCCTTTTCTCAGCCATGGAGATCTCAGCTCTGCAGGTGCTGATGAGTGACCTTGGAGAAGACAGGCCAGAGCTTTTTCTGGCTGGAAGCCCTGCCAGGGAGAACGAGAAAAGGGTCTCAGAGCTTCTGGGAAGAGGCATTTCGCCGCTAGACAGATGCGCTGCTGCCCAGGGATGCGCCTGGATTGCAAAGGACGTTTTTAACGGCTCGAAAAGTATCCTTGGACTTGAGGTGGACGGAGCGGCAAGAATTTTCGGTGGCTGTTAGATATGCAGCAAATTAGCTGGAATGATCAGATGGCTGAGATTGAGGCAGAATACGCCCGGTCTCGCAAAGAAAGATCACGCATAAGCATGCTGCTGGCAAAGGTAGCGCAGGCGCTTTCACTGGCAGAATCGAACTGCCCTGATGCCGCAGTGATCGACCGCCTGGACATGATGCAGATGGTTCTGACTGAGGAGGCGAAGGAAAATGTCTGCACAAATACAAAATGCCCGCATTACCATAGCAAATGCAAAATGAGATAGAGAAAATATGAACAGAAAAAAGCCGAATGTGCAGCCGCAATCATTCGGCTGCAGAGCCAAAGTGTGTAGCGCAGGCATTAAGAGGCGTTTATCTAACTCCTGCTCTACTATCTGACCACTTATTCAATATGTAAGGTGCCGCGACGACCCATATTGCGAAAACCACTATGGCGAGGACCTGATCCATCATCATCAAATTCACCTCCATTCTGCAAATCTGTGAGACCCCGTTTGCTCCATTAAATCATAAACCTTGTGCTATCTTTCTGTGATAAATTATCACTATTAATAATTCATATTTCAGGGCAAATGACTTTCAAAAGAAGAACCGAGGCACCATACCCACTGAGCATGCCAGTGGATAGCAAAAAAGAAAAAAGCCGAAAGACCGGCCTTTAAGCCTACATCATTGCCAATGCAGCAAACGCTATCGCAAACAAAGCTGCAGCGACAAGCAGATAATTTGCCCATTCAATGTGCATTACTTTTTCATTGCTGCGCTTGGGCCTATGGGCCACAACCTCAGCAATCCACTTCTCATGCTGTAGCATCGCATCGCTCTTTACAACAGACATTTAGCTCACTTCCAGTTTCAGGCAGGAGATAATCCATGCCTTTCCGGCTATGAGCCTCATTAGGAGAAAAACTTTGCTGGAGGATCATCTGCCTGGATGGGATCTATACACCTTTGCGTCACCCGAAATCATGCCCAATGCTACAAGGCTTCGAACCTCAGCCGCGACGGACTCGCTTCTCTCTTTAAACTGATCTGCGACCATTTTTTCCAGGGCCTTTCTGTCCGCCATCTTGCCTGCGCCCATTCCCGGACAGGTTTCATTGTATCTGATATTCAGGATCATGTCGCCATCAGCTGTGGTCTCTTCTTCAACTCGAAAGGGAAAAAGGCGGCAGGCGATTGGCCGGGCGGAGTAAATGGTGCAGCCATTATCATAAAAAACGCATGTGGTGTCTGGTTTGCTTTTCATGACGGGAAAATCAAGGATGATCTTTTTTCCTGAATCCTCGACATGAACGATTTTGCCGTCGTAGTCATAAAGCGTATCCACAAAATAGGATGTATCGCGGCCAGTTTTGCTGCAGATGTTTCTGATGTCCTCGCCTGTCAGATAAATCAGATTGGACTTCTCCCAGAACTCATTCAGCCTTTCAAGAGGCACGATCTGGCCAAATTCCGTGGGCCTTTTGTGATGGCAGCATGTGCCGCATCTGAGGCACTTGAATCTGATGTTTTTAAAAGCTGCTTTGATTAAAACGCGAGGCAAAAGAAATCCTCGAAAAATAGAAAAAAGGGAAGGCGCTCAGAGCGTCTTCTTTCTGGGATGATCGTCGGTCAGAACCTTCAGGCCCAGCTCCTCAGCCGACTCGGCCTTCATGATGTCCACCATTGCAGCGGCGGGGAAGACCATGGGAGCGTTCTCGATTGGGCCGTAGAGGTAGAAGTCAGCGCCTACGATGCCTGCAACCAGGTTGGAGCCTATGTCCACAGGTGCGAAGGCTTCCTTGTGCTGCTTCTTCCACTTCTTCATCCAGTCCCAGGCGGAGGCTGCGTTGTGGAAGCCAGCGCCAACAGGCAGGCCCAGCTGAGCCTTGACTGCGATGCATGCCCTGTAGGTGGCACCTGAGCCGTTGCCGAGAGGCATGGCTGCCACATCGAGCAGAATCCTGGTGATGCCGCATTCCTTGGCATACTCCAGCATTCCCTTCTTGGCGCCGCCGGATGCTTTGGTCAGGATGTTCATCTTTCCAACGGTTCCCTTCTCCATTGCGTTGAAGGCGAGAACGATGGCTGCATCAAGGTCGCTGTCCTTGACAGCCTGCAGCTCCTCAGGTGTGATGGAAGCGTTGATTGAGTTATGGATGGCCCTGTCAGCAACGCCGATCTCAGAGGCGTATTTGACGCCGAAGGCTCGAACCTCGGGTGCCGAGGAGTCGATGAGGAACGGGTAATCGGATAAGCCGACGAACCAGTCGATCTCTTTCTTCATGGCCTCGTTGCTCTCAGCGACGATCTGGTTCATACAGGAGTTTCCTGTGATGTCGCTCATCTCAACCTGTGCATTCCACAACCTCTCTGCGGCTGCGGCATCAAAGACTCCGTGCTCCGGATCGGAGACGATCTTGTGCCTGGCATAGAACATGGTGCCTATGCAGCATGTGGGGTACTCTCCAGGCTGGCCCCCAACCTTGAATTTGCCAAACTCGAAGACCTCTTGCTTCCTATCAAACTTGAACATCTAAATCACCCTTGTCCAGTGGCCGGCATATACGAACAGTATATACGCCAATATTATGATCAATCCAGCTATAGCTCCGTAGGCTGCTCCAAGATCCCTGCCGACGGACTTTCCGGCACGCAGGAACTTCTCGCCTGAGTAGAACTCAATCTTCTCATCGATCTTATCCAGCCTGGCCATGATCTCATTGAACTGCTCCTTATCGACCACAGCTACTGGAATTGTCTCTCTTCCTTCATTTGCCATAGCTCACAGCCCCCCTTTAAACACAAAGAACGGGCCAAGCATCATCACTACGGCCAATACGAAGCCGATGGCAAATCCCATGGAGACAGTAGCTAGAACGCCTGAGCTGAGCTTGGTCTCTCTGGCCAGGAGCTGAGCCTTGTACTTGATGTCGTCCACCAGATCCTGGAAGAGCGGCATTCTCGGCTCTATGACCTTGGGAATTCCCTGGCCGTAGACTATCTCTTTCTCTTCAGCCATCTTATTTCCCTCCCACCATTGACAGGATGATGCCCAATAGGACAAGGACCATGGTCATGCCAAGGGCGACGCCTTCTATCTTTCCTGCATAGATGCCTGCCTGGAACTTGTTGAGAAGTCCGTTGTTTGTGACTGCGGCATCCATAAGGCGCATCCTATCCCTGATTTCCACAGCTTCAGCAGCCATGGGCCTGGGGCCGGTCTCAGTTTCTTCTTCTCCACCCTCTTTGATCTCGATTCTCATGGGCTCGACATCAAGGGCTCCGGGATCCTTAGAGACCAGCTCTGCGATCTTGGCCTTGATGGCGCCCAGGTCCTCGGTATCCATCATCATAATGGGCTGAACCTGCTGTTTGACCCTTTCGATGGACTCCTCATTGAGGTTCTGGATGAAGGGGATGGCTCCCTTGGCTCCAACAATCCTTCCTTCCTTGTCAATGCCACTGGTCAGGAAGGCTTCAACTGCCTGGCCTGTGATGTGCCCCTTGACCTCCATTCCCGTGACGATCATATATCTGATGTTGGGATTGGAAACCAGATTGGCCACCATCTTCTCAATGCCGATGTTCTCGGTCTTGCATGGTCCTGCAAGAGCCGCGCCAGCAGCGAGAAGCTCTGAGCCCTTTATGTGAGAGCCGCAGGTACAGACAGCCACCGGGTTTTCTGGATTTCCTGCCTCATATTCGCCTGTGATGAGCGGCCATGGCTCAGTTGGTTTCTTTTTAAGTGCCATTTCAGACACCTCCAGTTGCCGAGCCCAGGGCAGCCCTTACCATGTTTATGCCCTCAGGTGTTGTGAAGAGCGTGCTGATGAGGACCACAAAGGCCACTACCAGTCCGATGATAAAGCCCATCCAGATGTTGGTGTACAGGCCGCCTATGTAAGATGCCTTGCCTCTGTTGGCATAGGATTCCATAAGCTCATTGTCCGGCACCAACTGATTTACAAGATCGTCCGCTACATGGTCCAGTCTCTCCACCATGGGGTAGATGGGATCGAGCGCGTACTGGATGACGTCGTCTCTCTCCTCTGCGACCATTCCCTTAAGTGGATCGAACGACAGGCCCAGTTCGGATGATATTCTGACAATTCCCATTTAACTCCACTCCTTATAGCGCGCTCGGAGGCAATAGCCCAGTTCCGACCACTTTGGACGCATCTCTCTTTGCCAGTCTGAAGAACCAGACGAAGAAGTAGTACCAGACAGCAAAGCCCACTACGATCTGCACCATGCCTGCGGCAAGTCCCAGGGTGTAAAGGGCACATATGCCTGTGGCGATGGTTGACATTCCGCCGACCATGACGCCGTTAACCAGGGTCCTGTCCTGCTTTTCATCTGGCCCGAGGTTGGCATTGAATGGATGCAGAATGGCCAGGCCTCCGCAGATGAATATGATGGCCAGAAATCCGGTATTGATGACATCAGATACTATATCGGCATAGGACAGAGATCCGGATATGGCAAAAGACCATCCCAGGATGGCCATGGTTCCAGCACCAGACAGGTCGAAGAGGCCTTCTTCCATGATTGGGATATTAAAGCCCATGACTTTGTTGGCAATGGTTCCAACCACATAACCGAATACCACTGAATATATGAGAGCTATGATGACGCCAAGAACTGGAACTCCCATCTTTTCAGCGAAGTTCAGACCGAAGAGAGCGCCGACTACGCCCATACCCAGTGCAAGCATGCCAATTGAGGGAACGCCCGTACCGATACCGTAAGCGCATACCCTGCGAACGGCATTGGCACCCATGACCACTCCAAAGAGTGCAGCAAGGGCTCCCACAAAGGAGAAGATGGTTGTGCCTGTTGCAGAATTCAATATCCATGCGAGGTAAATTCCAATGACAGATCCAGCCAGACCATAGATCCTAAGCTTCTTGGGATCAATAGCCTGAGGTGCACCTGCTGCTCCACCACCTACTGTCATTTTAGATGCCTCCTATTGGTGTGATGAGAACAGCCACGATTGCAAGGATCACTGTAGCCACCAGACAGGACTTGAAAGCCTTGGGCCACTTCTTGAACTTGGGATCATGGAAGCCCTCAATTGTTCCCTGGATATTCCAGGAAGCAAGCACTGCATCCACCATGAATATGCCTATGGCGAAAAGGGCACTCAAGGCTGCATTGCCGTTGATCTGGACCAGCGGGAAGTAGATCATAGCTCCGCCGATGCCACCCATTGCAGCTCCGATGGTTCCGGAGACGAAGC
>DAONDW010000024.1:5960-11924 GCA_035402785.1 Methanothrix sp.
ATCATAGCTCCGCCGATGCCACCCATTGCAGCTCCGATGGTTCCGGAGACGAAGCAAATCGTGGGAATGCCCTGTCCTACTGTGCCTGGTGCGACATAAGGCGGCTGGGAGAAGCCGGTGATTGGATCATAGTTGACCTTGGCTGATGCAAAGGGCGCACCCACTGCATAAGCATAAATCCAGCTTCCCGTGAGCATTGTGGCATCCATCATGATCATAGCGCCACAGGCTCCAGTAGCCAGAATTGGCCAGATGCTGTAGCCATCTGTGGCAAAGGTCGGACTCAGGCTCATGGCGTACATCATGAGGCCAGCAGACAACAGGCCAGTCAGACCAGATCCTGCTGCCAGTTGCACAGTGCCGGTACCAATACCGGTAGCCTGAGCCATGGCTGCTGGTGCGCCTCCTACAGGCACGAAGTGAACACCGATGCCGACCAATAGGCCGCCGACGATGATCTCCAGCATATAGATAATAGTATTCTCGATCATGCAGCTATGTCCCCCTTATAGCCAGGATACGGCCCGTACTTTCTCCGAGCAGACAGCTCGCAGTAGAAGTTGTACAGGTTCATCACAATCACAAAGAACAAGCCCATAGCGATGGCAAGTCCTGCCTGGGACATGGGGTCAAAGACAGTTGTTCTCCAGTTATCCAGGAAAACAGTCAACCCGAAGCCCATTCCAGTGCACGGTCCGCCGAACTTGGCGCAGAACCAGGCATTATCAATGGAATTCCTGAGACCTGCCTCGGCCTTCCTCACGATCTGTCCGGAAAGCATGGTGTTGAGGCCCTGTCCGAACAGCCTCCACTGGAACTCACGCTCACCACCATAATGAATATCGCCCACGGACGAGCCGATGGCACCGACCGTCAGACCCCAGATAAGAGCAATGACAGGAATCGGGAAAGGATGATGAGGTGTTAAAACATAGACTTGTATTATAGAAATCAATACTATACAAAACGATGTAATCCAGACATGCGCCATGATTGAAGGCGTGGTATACCTTATGATATCCAGGTAGATCCACTGATTGAACCTGGCCTGGCTGGCGTTCCTACCAAGGTAGGCGCTTATCGACATAACGCCGTCGAATAGAGCGGCCAATGATGCGCCAGCAGCTGCTGCAAAGAGCAAAGGCATATGGTAGCCTTCAATGAGCACATAAGCCATAATGGCTGCGGTTGCACACCACAGAGCGTTCGATGGCGGCTCGCCTGCGATGGCCTTGTTGTAAATCCTATGAGGATTTCCTACCTGGGCGGCCAGTTGAACCTGCGAGTTGGGATTGCTTTGAGAACCTATATCTGAATCGATATCCTCAGAAGCACCAGCAACAGTCGCAAGGGCACCCATTGCAGCACAGAGCCCCATGCCAAATGCGTCCATTTATTCCTCCTCCTTTTCATTTCACCAATTTCATGGTTTTACACGATAGAATTGGCTATGACGCGGTTGATATCAATTACCTAAACTTATAAACCTTTCGCGAAGGGCGATAGAGAAGGCACCTGAATTTTAATAGCTCTATTGGTGACTGGGACTTGCAGAAGCGCTCGTATGCATCCGAGCACAACGGCTTGCCTACCAGGGCTCCCTCTTCGCGCCCATCTTATAGCCGATGATGTTGGAGACCCTGTGTAGAATTGGCGTCATTATTAATATGATTAACATTATATTAGATGTGAAATTCAGATTAAACCAGTCGGGCGCAACCAGCATGACGAAAATCCACGCCCCTACGACAAAATCGAGCTGATCTATGATAAAAAGCGGAGCGCCACGCTGCAGACCCATGCGACGCTTGAAGAACGCCGCCACAATATCCCCGAGCATCGCACCAAATGAGAGGGCCAGGAGAATTCCAAGCTGCTCAAAGCCTGTGCCAAAGGCTGGAAGGCCCAGCACCGGAGCCACCTGGTTTTGAATTAGCCCCACAAAAACGCCACATGCAGTTCCAGCAAAAGTGCCCCGGAAGGTTTTGCCGTCACCAAGCGTTCGCCGCCCATCTCGAAAGATGCGTCCCCTATCAAGAGGCGTGCCGCCCCCAAAGAGCGCGGCGCAGTTGTTGGGGATGTATGCCGGAAGCATCAGCCAGAAGGCAAGGATCAGGGAATTCATCGTTTCTTCTCAGGTGAGCCATCGCGGTCACTCCCATATATCAAATTATCCGAAAAATCTGGTGGATGCACTGAAATGCATGCGAGCATCCACAACAGGGATTCCTTCAATTTTTTCAATAATTTCACATTTTCTATGGAATTGTCCCATTTTTCAGGTCCAGCAACCAGGATTGCCGATCTGCATCGAAATTGGATTCGAGATCATAAAGACATCGATCAAGGAAGGCTGCAATGCCGCCGGGATAGCAGATCTCAAGGAAATCCAGCTCGGCAGTCTGCCCCGAATCAGCAGTCTTCCCTGAATCAACTGCATATTTTTTGAAGTACCTCATCAGTCCGGAGATCTTTTCGCCTGAATTGGGTCTCTTAGAATTGGCCTTTCCTGAGGACAGTGGGATCTTCATCTTTGATATCTGCTCAGGCAAGAGCGCAATGCATTTCAATTTTATATCGAGCGAGACATCAGATGGCCTTGATCCTGCAATCTTCGCTGCCAGGTCCAATGGAAAAGACGCGCTGCAATCGTTATGGTCACAGAGGCAGAGGATGGCTTTCGGGCCATGAATGCGACGGAAAAGTCCCTCCACTGCCCTCTCTGATGCCCTGCCATCAACTGAAACGAAAACAGCGCCGTGCTTCTCGCATACCGGACGGAGCAGAGGATCGAAAGAGGATCTGTTGATCCATACCTCTATTGAAAAAGGCCTATGAAAAGAGGTCCCTGGCAGAAAAACATGCTCGCCTGGGGCCTCAAAGATCATTGCGTCCTGGGGAATGAAGCCCAGCTTCATGGCTTTTTTTATCCATTTGGGCAACTTCGCCCCATCGCTCTCATGATAAGCCCTCATGACCCGAATCTCGCCGACGAAGCTTCCGCAAATGGGATAATCCGCCACGGCCCTCTTCATCGCATAATGAAATAACGCTCGCGGAGTTGTCCTTGATCTGCCAGTATCTTTCACAAAATCGAGATATACCCTTGATACCCACCGGGATTTGGTTCTGTCGGTTTCCGTATCTGCAAATGGCTCAGTCATTATGCACCCGATCCAATAGATCAAATATCATGAAAAGCCCAAACCAATGACGCGATCTATGGCAGCATCCTTTCAATAGCAGACAAGGCATGCCATACTATAAAGAGAAGAGCGTTTCCATAATGATACCACAATTGGAGGAATTGCATCTGGGCAGACGATTCATAGACTTGAAGCCTGCTGACCTGGCCAGGCTTCCGCGGCTGGACTTCGATCACAACTGCATTGGTCAAGAGAGGATCTATTTGCATCTCTATAACGAGAAGAACATGCACTGGTATCTCGCAGAGTATGGAACCATAGGCAAGAAGTTCTTTGGATTTTTCGTCAATAAAACCGATGGGATAGCCTCTGGCTACTGCAGCCTGGATGATATTCTCGCCTTTGAAAAGAAGGGCGGGCCATGGAGGCCAATGGTAGATGAGGACTGGGTGCCGGTGGCTGCAAAGGAGATCCCGATCATGGTAGAATACATAAAATTGATGATCACCCAGCCGGACATCACATGAAAGTCAAACTGCACACCCCGCTGCAAGCTGCGGGGTATTCATTAAAATAAAAAACAAAAAAACCAACCCAGACGCGCACGAAGCCTGAAAAAGCGCCTGGAATAGAGTATCTGGCCTCAGGCATCACTCAATCTTTTTGAACATGGCACCCTTGGCCCCGCAGACCGGGCACCTCTCCGGTGCCTGCCGCCCTACAGTCATTCCGCAGATCGGACAGACGAAGTAGGGATAGGCCTCCTTTGATGAGTCAATGCCCTCCAATAGCTCATGATAGAGCTTTGCGTGGTGCTCTTCCACAGCATTTGCGAAGTTGAAGCTCCTCTCAGCGTCTTTGGCTGCATCGGCACGCGCGGCTGCGATCATCTCCGGATACATTTCCTTGAACTCGTGTGTCTCGCCTGCAATTGCCTCGCGAAGGTTCTCTTTTGTCGCCTTGATCGCCTTCAGGGCGCGCAGGTGGTTGGCGGCGTGGATGGCCTCGGCCTCGGCTGCGGCCCGAAAGAGCCGGGCAGCCTGAGAATAGCCGTCTCTTTCTGCCTGGGCGGCAAAAGCTGTGTACTTCCTGTTCGCCTGAGACTCTCCGGCAAAGGCTTCCTTTAAGAATTCCTCGGTTTTGGTCAAACCCATCACATCCATTCTGAAATTAATCTGGTGTCTTTGTGTTTTTTGAGTTCATCTATTTTCGCAGGCAAACAAGTTAAGTCTATTGTCCAGCCATCTGCAATTCGTCCAGACCATTTGCTTATTAATCCGGGCAGCAAAACCTGCCCATTGCACATGAGCGAGAGAATTATAGAGGTCAGGGATCTCGAATACAGATACGGCGACTTCAAGGCAGTAGATGGAATCAATTTCTTTGTGAGGGAAGGCGAGATATTCTCCTTCCTGGGGCCAAATGGTGCCGGAAAGAGCACTGTGATCAACATCCTAACAACTCTTCTGCCAATGCAAAAGGGCTCGGTCACAATTGCGGGCTGCGACCTCGCAGCCGAGCCTCAGGAGGTGCGCCGGGCAATAGGCATAGTTTTTCAGGACGAGACGCTTGATCGCGACCTCACAGTCAATGAGACGCTTGAGCTGCACGGGCGCATCTATTCCATGCCCAGGGTAGAGCGGCGCGAGAGGATTGAAGAGATCGTCAAGCTCGTCGAGCTGGAGGAGAAGAAAAACGTGCGCACACGCTACCTCTCAGGAGGCATGAAGCGGCGGCTGGAGATTGGCCGAGGCCTCATGACACGTCCAAAAGTGCTCTTCCTGGACGAGCCGACAATTGGGCTTGACACCCAGACCAGAAGGCGTCTCTGGGAGTACATCGAGAGGGTCAACGACTCCGGGACAACCATCTTTCTCACCACCCACTACATGGATGAGGCGGACCTCGTGAGCGACTGGATAGACATAGTGGACCACGGCAAGATCATAGCCTCAGGAGAGCCCTCAAACCTGAAAAATGCCCTCGGAAACGATATGATCTACCTGGATACGAGCGACAACTCTGCAACAGAGGACATGCTTAAGGGCTTGAAGGCTGTGCGCGGCATCAAGTCCACAGATCAGGGGCTGGTTGTCACAATCAACACGGACGGAACCCACTGCCTTCCAGTCATCATGAACAGGCTGCGCGAGAAGGGCATAAACATCAATAGCGTCAATTTGAAGAAGCCGACTCTTGACGATGTCTTCGTGCATTATACTGGAAGGGATATCAGGGATTCTGGTGCCGGGAGGATACACCGTCCGCCCCAGCCCAAAGGAGGCAGATGATATGTCCTGGGAGTTTTTGACGATTTATTGGAGGGATATGCTCCGCTTCGTGCGATTCAGAATCGCTTTAGTGGCCTCCCTCATCCAGCCTGCATTGTGGATGGCCCTTTACGGTGCAGCCATGTCCAGCAACTTCAACAGGCTAAGCTCCGGAATGGCTGCACCCGATGGTGCTTCAGTCGTATCCTATCTGACTTTTATGGGTGCAGGAGTGATTGCCCTGACGACACTATTTACCAGCCTCTTTGGAGGAATCACGCTCCTCTTTGACAAGAATTGGGGGCTGATGAGGGAGCTATTGGCAAGCCCAATGCCCAGAAACCACATAATTCTCGGCATTGGCCTATCCGGAGTCACAAAATCCTTCATCCAGGTGATGGTCATAATGGGCTTTGGGCTTTTCATCGGAGTGAACTTCTTTCACGGCTATTCTGCGATGCAGACGGCCTTGGCGGTTCTCGGCGTCCTCCTATTCGTGGGCGTCTTCTCCCTCGGCTTTCTCTTCCTCTCCTCAGCCATCTCCATGA
>DAONDW010000025.1:0-11922 GCA_035402785.1 Methanothrix sp.
GCCGAATTTGTCCTATATCTGATAATTTTTTTGGCACTATGTGCGCCAGCGTTATCCCAGATGACTGCAGACGACTGGTTTGATCAGGCCACCAATTCCTATAACAGCGGATTCTATGATTCTGCTATAAAATATTTTGATAAAGTCCTGGAGATGAGGCCTGCTGATACATCTGCATTGATCAATAAGGGCAATGCATTGAGTCTATCTGGCAGGTATGAAGAGGCCATCGCCTCTTATGACAGAGCCATACAGATCAATCCAAATGATACTGCGGTATTCATCAATAAAGGCCTGGCTTTGACAAGTCTAGGAAACTACAGCCCTGCGCTTGATGCCTTTGATCGCGCAATAGAGCTCAATGACAACAGCACTGACGCCTGGGTAGACAGAGGAAACATTCTGATGGCTCAGAGCAGATACGATGATGCCATCGCCGCCTTTAGCAAAGCCACAATCATCAACCCGCAGCTATCAAATGCCTGGTACAACATGGGCATAGCGTTAAGCGAGCGATCCAGATTCGAAGAAGCCATTACAGCCTTTGATAATGTCATCAGGATAAATCCGCAGGACAAAGATGCCTGGCAGGCAAAAGGCAATATGCTCTCAGATCTGGGCCGTTTTGAGCAGGCAATTTCGGCTTACGATAATGCCACGAAAATAGACCCTCAGTATTCTGATGCCTGGAACAATAAAGGCGTAGCTCTGAAGGCCCTGAATCGCAATTCTGAGGCGGATGAAGCATTCGCAAAGGCTGGATGAATGCCTGTGAGACAGGATCGATGCTCGATAAATGCTATAATTGCTATAAATGCTCTGCAGAGAGGATCAGCAGAGAAAAAAGGCTGAAATTGAAGCCAATGTGGTCGCCGATATGCAACTTCTGACATGCGATTGCCGACATGTCATTGCTGACATGCTGCAGCCAATGCAAAACGGTCGACATTCTCCGGTAGATCATCTCGCAAATGCCTATCCCGGCAGAGCCACTGCTCCAAGCTGCTCCAGAAGCTCACAGGCCTTGCACCGTCCGTTTACACACGGCTCTCCGCATACCCGGCATTCCTCAAGATCCATCTGGGTCCACATGCCCCTTTCCCGCTTCGCAATTTCCTCAAATCCCAGTACAGTGGATTGCTTGGTTCCGGGAAACTGGCTTTCAAGGGCATTCATCATGTCTCTTACATCTGCCCTCAGGGAGAGGTCTGCATAAGGGCATTCCCTCGACTCTGCAAAGATCCCGTTCACCATGCAGTAGAGGGCGATCTCCTTCTCAGGCATCGCCCGAAGCGGCTTGATTCTGGGCACAAGGCCCTTCTGAATCCGGCTTGGACGAAAACGCATCAACCTCTCATAGTCTCCTTTCAGATAGTTCATCATAACTGTCTGTGCCTCGTCGTCCAGGTTATGCCCGGTTGCAACTTCATCAGCTCCAAGGCGTTTTGCAGCCCGGTTGAGGGCATGCTTTCGAAAGACGCCGCAAAAGGTGCAGGGAGCCACATTCTTTCCAACAACCATCTGATCCAGACTGCAGCCGTACTCCTCCCGGAAGGAGACTATGTGGTGCTCGACATTGAGCTTTCCGGCAATGTCCCTCGCGGCCCTGATGGTGTCATCCCTGTAGCCTGCGATTCCCTCGTCCACAGTGATTGCCACCATCTTCACATCTCTTCCTGTGAGGATTTTGTGCAGAGAAAAGAGAAGAGCTGTGCTGTCCTTGCCGCCGCTCACAGCCACTGCGATCCTGTCGTGCTCTTCAATCATCCGCGTCGAGGCAATGGTCTCATACACCGTTCTCTCAAAATAGTCGATAAAATGCTCACTGCAAAGGGAGACGCCTGCCTGCTTCCTGGTGATGATTGCCTGGCGATCACAAGACGAGCACTTCATATTCACCTCGCATTCGAAAATGAAATCCATTCCATGTTCTTTGTATTCGTTTTTCCCTGATGAGCAGTCAAATCTATAAACCAGGGAATCCTAGCATTCCTGCATGGACATAATGAGCATAGCCTTCTACGTCATACTCTTTCTGATCGCTTTCATGATCGCTCGCATAATCATGAAGATCATGCGCGGCTACTGATCTGCATGGGTCATTGAATTATGAAGCGACAGGCTTAATATTTATAAATAACTACCAACCAGCTATGTTTCCACAGGTCTTAGCCACGGTTGGTGGTTCAGGAACGCGCCTTTATCCGCTCACGCTGGATCAGCCAAAGCCGCTGGTGGAACTATGTGATACCGCCATCATTGCCAGCCTTTTCCAGGTACTGGCCAAACAGGGCTGCAGAAGGTTCATCCTGGGAAGCAAAGGGGCCTGCAATACGCTCAACCTGAGCAATTATTTTAAGGCAGGGGAGGGCTTCTTCAAGCGCCTGGGAATAGCAGACCATCAGGATTTCAGCTATCAGCCCATCTATGACGACAAGGGAAGCGCGGACTCATTGCGCTACTGTATGAACTACTTCGACATCAAAGACGACCTGCTGGTGGTTTCAGGAGACAACCTGATAGACATCGACATCAAAGATTTTGTCGATTTTCACAGGGAAAAAAAACCGCTTCTCACAGTTGCCATCAAAGAGATGGGGCCAGAGGAGAACATCGCTCAGTACGGCGTCGCCCGCCTGGACAGCGACATGCGCATCAAGGGATTCGTGGAGAAACCCAAGCCAGGGAGCGAGCCGAGCCGCATGATAAACACAGCATTCTACCTTTTTTCGCCCCAAATTCGCGAGGTTCTGGCGAAAATGGGTGACCGCGCTCGCGACATAGGTGGCGATCTGATACCTTATTTAACTGAAAACGGCTATCCTGTTTATGGCTATCCCATTCATGGCTACTGGATTGATATTGGCACCCCAGAACGCCTGCATCAGGCTGCCATGGACTGTCTTTCAGGAACGGTTCGTCACTTCGACCGCAAGTACCACTACGGCATTAATCAATGGATCCATCCAAGCACTCTTGAAAAAATTAGGCCGCTCCTGGACTCAGGCGATATCAAACTCGTCGGAAATGTCTCCATAGGCAGAAACTGCCACATCGAAAAGGCAGTGATCATTAAGAATTCTCACATAGGCCACAGCAGCCTCATCGAACGCAATGTTGAGATCAAAGACTCCATGATCATGAGCTTCACGCATATTCAGCATATGGTGAACATCCGCCGTGCCATTGTGGGCAGGCACACCACAATTGAAGAGCATAGCGTTTTAGGCAATGGCGAGGAAGAGGCGAAGCATATCGCAGTCGTCGGTGAGAATGTCGTTTTGCCGCCGGAATCGATGGTGTCTGCGGGAGTGAGAGTCGCTCCGCTCAAGCACAGCCACAGCATTCTGGCTACAGGCAGGTTCATTGAGCTTGGCACAGACGAACGAAATATCTATTTCGCAGAAAAAGGGTCAATAAGACGCTGACTCCGTCAAGTGTCAGCTAATCATCTCAGCTAATCATATGTCGACCAATAGCAGCACTGCTTAATAGTAGCGCTCCCAGACGCCATCGGCCTTTCTTATTTTATATTTTGCGCCGTTATCCAGCAAATAGCGCTGCAGGTCCTGAGCATCCTGGAAAAAGCGCTTATCTCTCAGGTTATTGTAGATGTCCTCGGTCGTGAAGCCCTTCAGCTCGCCTCTGCCGTAAACTATGCGCTCAATTGTGTAATATATGTCGTCAAATTTCCTCAATGGATATGTCCACTCTGCAAACTGCATCTCTTGCCCTCCTCTTGTGGTTACAGGTTTTTTGGCAAATAAGAACCTTTCGTTTTCCAGAAAGAAAGATTATCAATGGCTTTGTGGAAATAGACCCCCATATGAAACCTGATGATCTCGTATCCCTCCACCAGAAGATCGACGCCTGTCGCTCATGCTCTCTGTCAGAAAACAGAAACCGCGCAGTGCCTGGCTCTGGCCCTGCTCCAGCACGGGTCATGCTGATCGGAGAAGCGCCTGGCAAGGAGGAGGATCTGACAGGAAGACCATTTGTGGGCCGGGCTGGAAGGCTGCTGGACGAGGCATTGGAACAGGCGGGCCTGGAGAGGTCAGAGCTCTTTATCACAAGCGTCATAAAATGCCGACCTCCGCAAAACCGAAAGCCAAAAAGGGCAGAGATCGTTTTGTGTCTGCCCTACCTGCGTGCTCAGATGGAGATCTTATGCCCCAGGATCATCTGCCTTATGGGAAATACAGCCGCGCAGGCGGTCCTGGACAGGCAGGGCATAAAAGAGCTTCGAGGCCAGATATGGCAGGACCGCTTTATCGTTACGTATCATCCTGCAGCGGTCTTGAGAAACAGAAATCTCATGGATGAGTTCGTCTCCGATCTTAAAAGACTAAATATATCCGATGATCAATAGACGCAATTGCAACCAGAGCTAAATTGAACTGGAGCATCCATAGGTGATATTCGCTTGTACGGCCTGACCTACGATATCTGGAAGGAAATCATCGGCGAAATCGTCCTGGCCCATGACACACTATTTCTTGCCATGAACCAGGCGGCAGATGAGCTGCAGATCACTTCTGCCCTGATTTCGGAGCTGAAGAGCAAGAGAGAGCTGGCGATTGCAAATGAGACCTGGGAATTTCGGCTCATGATCGATTTCGTCGAGGATGAGATCAACGGCTTCTTGGTCTTTCTGGCAGCCATAGAACAGACGGAGATGTTCGAGCAGATCAAAGCCAATGCCATATCAGATCACGGCTTTTCAATGGAGGAGGCCGAGATCTTTGGCCAGGAGCATGGCCTGGATATGAAGGAAGAGATCCTCGAGGAGATGGAGGAAAGCTATGGCGTCCGGGCAGAGGTTAGAGAGGATGCCATCGTCTATGAGCTGGTGATTTTTGATAGCCAGGACATCGATGATAGCAGGAATTACGATCAGACATGGCAGGGAGACGCAGATAATTGAAAATTGAATTGGATGCTACAAAAAACTTTTATATTCCATCCCATGATCGACGTTCATGAGTCAGGGGAAGAGGAGCGAGCCCATAGAGTTTTTTGCGGTTATTGTTCTTGGCATCCTGTTGAGACTATTCGCAGGTAGGAACTCATTTTCGGAAAGCGGAATCCTTCTGCCAGGTTATGATGAGTATTACCACATGCGCAGAATACTGTTTACTGCAAACCATTTTCCCAATACACTGTGGTTTGACAGTTACCTGAACTATCCGCATGGATTTGACATAACCTGGCCGCCGCTCTTTGACCAGCTTTCAGCCGCTCTTTGTGTGGCTTTCGGACAGCATGCCAGAGCCGGGGCGGAAATGACTGCATCTTTTGTGCCAATCATCATAGGCATCATAGCAATTGCAGCAGTCTACTATATCATTCGGGAGCTCTTCGACCATAAAACGGCGCTTTTGGCATCTTTCATGGCAGCCCTGGCACCGTACTATCTCCTCTATACCATGTTTGCAGCTTTGGACCACCACTGTCTCGAGGTCCTATTATCGCTCACAATCCTTCTCTTCCTGATCAAAGCCTTCATTCATACTGAGAAAAAATATCTTTATGCGGCAGCGGCTGGAGTGGCAATGGCAGCCCTGGCATACACATGGGAAGGCGCTGACATCTATCTGGGGATATTTCTGATCTATGCTGCAATCCAGATGGCATTGGATCTCAAAGGAGGAAGGTCTAGCGATGAAACTGGCAAATTAATGCTTGTCGCATTTGCCGTTGCATTTGTCCTGCAGATTCCATTTGGAAATTCAGTCTGGCTCTCAGCATCCTTCCGGGGAACTGGCGCAATGCTCTTTTTCCTGGGATTGATGTTTGCCCTATCCAGGATTATTATCAAGAGAAATATGGCCTGGAAGGCATTTCCTCTGAGCCTTGCTGCCTTGCTGGCAATATTTGTCCTTGCTACGAAGCTCACGGGAGGTCTTTTTGGCATTGGATCGCTTATTCAATCAGGAATGGAATACATCTGGGGAGGAGGAATGATTGGAAAGATCGGCGAGGCCGAGCCTCTGATCTATGATGCTGAAACATTCTCTGAGGTGGCGTTCTCCATGCTCGGCTTGAATCTGCTTTTGTCAATTGGAGGCACGGCAGCGGCCATAAGCTACATCATACGGAGCACCGGGGCACTGCAAAAGGGCAGGATAATGTTCTTCGTATGGACATTATTTACGATAATCCTAACCTTAGGGCAGTCCAGATTTCTGTACATCTCCACGATCTCCATTGGACTTTTGATAAGCATATTGTTCTTCTTTTTGCTGGAATGGGCAGGCAGCAAAAACAACGAAGGAGATCTGGAAAACAAGAACCTGAAAGGAGAGCAAAAAGCATCCACAAGGCCCATGAGATCGTTGACAGCCATCCTGTTGCTGATCCTCGTCATTCCAACCGCCTGGGATGCCGCTTCTTTTGCCCAGAACACGCCGCCCGCAGTTGCAGGTGACTTTGCAGAATCTCTGGCATGGCTGAAAGAAAACAGCAACGTGACCAGCTTCTATGACTCACCTCAAGAAAAGCCGGAGTACAGCGTCATGAGCTGGTGGGACTATGGCAACTGGGTGCTCTATCTGAGCGAAAGGCCAGTAGTGGCCAACAACTTCCAGGCAGGCGTGGTCGATGCAGCGAAATTCTATCTCTCTGAGAGCGAAGATGATGCCACAGCCATTCTGGATAAGAGAGGCAGCCGATATGTCCTCACAGACTACAGCATGATCTATGGCAAATTCTCATCGCTCACGAACTGGGTCAATGAGGACCTTGGCAGCTACATGAGCGCAGAGGACCAGGGCTCACAATATGCGATCATGCCAAGAGAGAGGCTGTTTAATACCACTCTGGCAAAGCTCTATTTATTCGATGGCGCAGGGACAGGCCACTTCCGCCTGGACTATGAATCGAAGACATTCCTGGGAGAAAGCCCTGCCAAAAGCGATGTCAAGATTTTTGAGTATGTTCCGGGAGCCTTGATCAAAATCAGGGCTAAGCCCGATCAAAAGGCGGGTGCACTGCTGAATATGACATCCAATCAGGGAAGGCCTTTTACTTACGTCAATGAGGCCGAGACCAGCGGAGACTCATTCCTGATCAGAGTTCCTTATTCCACAGAGAACAGAAATGGCTGCCATGCAGTCACTCCGTATCTCGTATTCTCAGGAAATAAAAACGAACTGAAGACCTGGAACCTGGATGTGAGCGAGGAAGACGTAATCAAAGGAAAAACCATCGAGCTGACGCTTTAGACCCTGGTGGAATGCGAGACGGGGAATTCCAGGATGATGGAAATGGCAAATGGAAATGGTCTGAAGGAAAAAATGCAAAAAAGCTGGCCTACAGGCCAAGCCCTGCGAATTCCTTTGCCCAATAGGTGATGATCATATCCGCTCCAGCCCTTTTAATGCAGGTGAGGGACTCAAGGAAAGCGGCCTTCTCGTCAAGCCAGCCCTGCTTAGCTGCGGCTGAGATCATTGAATATTCGCCTGAGACCTGATAGGCTGCAGTTGGCATGCCGAACATGTCTGCCACAGCCCGGAGCACATCAAGGTAGGGCATGGCAGGCTTGACCATGATCATATCAGCGCCTTCTTCTATGTCAAGCTGCACCTCCCAGAGCGCCTCTCTGAAGTTGGCTGGATTCATCTGGTATCCCTTGCGGTCTCCCCATGCGTATCCTGACTCGGCGGCCTCCCGAAAAGGACCGTAGAAGGTCGATGCATATTTAGCAGCATAGGAGAGAATGGGCGTATCGGTGTAGCCATCCACATCCAGAGCGGTACGAATGGCGCCGACCATGTGATCCATCATGCCGCTTGGAGCCACGATATCAGCTCCTGCGGCAGCGTGGCTTGTGGCGATCTCGCCGAGCAGAGGCAGAGTCTCATCGTTTAAAATCTTCTCACCACGAATCAGGCCGCAGTGGCCGTGGCTTGTGTACTCGCATAGACAGAGATCGGTTATCACCAGGATATCTGTAGTCTCCTTGATGGTCTCTATGGCCTTCTGGATTATTCCGTGAGGATCGTAAGCTCCGGAGCCAGTTTCATCCTTTTGGGCAGGCAGGCCGAACAGGAGAACGGCAGGCACGCCCAGATCCGCCAGGGCTCCGGCTTCTGCTGGCAGGCTCTCAAGGCTCTGCCGGAATTGACCTGGCATGGACTCGATTGCCACAGGAGCAGATATTCGCTCATCGACAAAAATCGGTTGCACCAGATCACTGCAGGAGAGGCTGGTCTCAGCCACCATCTCCCGGATTTTAGGGGCTCTCAGCCGCCTCATTCGCCTCATGTGTCTTCCTCCAGATCGAATAAATCGCTGACAGTTTTAAGCATCTCGACATCACCGTTTTCAGCAGCCCTCTTCAGCGTCTTGGTGGGCTCCGACAACAGCTTATTGACTATGGAGTGGCTGAGATCAGAGAGCACCTTCAGCTCAATCTCGCCCAGGGTGTGCCTGCTGGAGAGCTTGTTCATGGCCTTTTTGACCTCCTGGTCCTTGATCGCCTCGGACTTGGAATAGAGCCTGGAAAGCAATTCCTCAGCCTGCTTTCTCTTGTATTTGGCCTGAAGAAGCTTCATCTCTTCAGATATGATTTCCTCAACTTTATTGGCCTCATCCATGCGATGCTGCAGGTTTTCATTGCTGATTCTCTTCAGGCTGTCGATGTTGTGCAGCTCAACTCCCGGAACTTCACAGGCAGCTTCATCCACATCTCTGGGGTTTGCGATATCTATGATCAACAGCTTGTCCTTTCGACCAAGCATTGCCTTTTCGATATCGGCTTTGAGCAGGATGTAATGAGGCGCAGATGTTGCGCTGATGACCACATCCGATGTCTTCAGCCGATCTTTCATCTCATCGAATGGTATTGCAGCAGCTCCCAGGCATTCTGCCAGGCTCAGGGCAGAGCTGAAGGTGCGGTTGGTGACTGTCAGAGAGCCGAGGTCCCTGGCCCTCAGAGCCCTTGAAATCAGCTCACCTGTCTCGCCTGAGCCTATCACCAGGACGTTTTTTCCCTTCAAGTCACCGAGAATCTCCTGGGCGAGGTCAACGGCTGCTGAGCCAACGGAGACGGACCTCTCGTTGATGCGAGTCTCCCTTCGAACCCTTTTTCCGACAGCAATGGCCTTTTTAAAGGCAGTGTCAAGCATCCAGCCGGTGGTTCCGGCCTTTGATGCTATCTGCATCAGCTCCTTCATCTGGCCGAGGATCTGGTCCTCGCCTATGATCATTGACTCAAGGCCGCTGGCCAGACGCAGGAGATGAAGAAGTGATTCATCATGATCATAAAAATCGATGATGCGAGAGGAGATGCGCGCTTTTTTTGCCAGATCGAACAGAACCTTCTCTCCGCGAGTGCTGACGATGTAGATCTCGACGCGATTGCATGTTTTGAGAACAGCACACTCTTCCACCCTGTCCTGGGATGCCACCCAATTGAGAAGTGCAGGTACATCTCCGTGCCAGGCTTTCTCGATTTCGTCAATCGAGGCTTTCCTGTGCGTCACCAGCATCGAGGCTATCTCGCTCATTGCTGGCTGATAGTCCTCTTATCTTAAAGATTTTCGCCCAAATTCGACGAATCACATATTGCTCAAAAATATCTTCAGCTATGCCCGGATGCGGACTTCAGACGCCAGATTTTTATTCTTCAGATTTCTGGCGTGAACTGCCGGGAGCACTGCCACATCATCCTTATTCAGACGGTAGTTCTTTCCGTCAACTCCTACGAACAGAGGAACGCTGTCGAGCAATCGAATGACCTCGTATTCACTGGAGGTGTCCTTCTTGCCGGGACCGCGCCTTTCGGTGCGTGCCACATGAGCCAGTATGGCCTCTCGACCACTCACTATCGCCGAGAGCATCTGCCTGTAGATCTCCTCTTCCTCTTCGGTCATGCCCAGGAATGTCTCTTCCCTGCAGGCCGATCGGGCGTTTCTCAGCGCCCTTCTGACGATCTTCTTTACCCTCTGGTCTATCAATTTATTGACGCTGTTTTTCTCGCTTTTGAGGGTGTCCTGCAGAATCTGAGCTTCGGCGCTAAAGGGGTCCTCGACTGATGAAAGCTCCTGTCCGAGGCCTACCAGATAGACTCCAACCTGCTGGTAAAAGTCCCGATCCAAATGCTGAAGCTCTGCAGATTTGCGCTCTTCTCTTTGCGCATTGGCCAGATCCAATTGCCTTTCCACCTTTTCACTTTCGCGGGCCTACTATCTGCGATCGGATGATATATAGATTTTTCATTTTGCATGAGCCTCGGCCACGCCCCGTGCCATAAGAAAGACTGCTACGCATGCCGGAAGCTTCTCAGGCCCTTCAGTCAGATTATAGGTCTCGCCCTTCATCTCAGTCCTGAAGGGCTTCATGATCTCCACAGACATGGGCTCATCTCCGAAGACCACAGCATCGTGCAGAGGATCGAAGTCCTCGAGGTCGCGAAGGGTGAGAGGCGTCACGCGCAGGCCTGAGCCTCCGTGAAGGCTTCCTGGGCAGCGAATCAGCCTGCGCACGTCTGCAGTCACCGGCTCATCAGTCTCGCCACGCTCCTGATCCAGGTTAAAGCCGGTCTTCACGCCCTCCTCATCCAGAAACTCCACAAGAAGAAGCTTCCAGATGGATGCGCTTCCTCGAAATAAGTCGAGGTCCCCCTCGGCCATCTTTTTTTCGGCATTTTCATTCTGAAGGCTCCTGTAAAAGCTGGAGGCCCTTTTGGGTCCAATGCCTTTTCTTTTGGAGAGAAGTGCTATCGCCTCAGACTCTTTCATTTTACGCAGATCCCGGACGAAGGAGAGGATAGCACTGTTGATTCTGCCGCCCCAGCCGGGCGCACCTGCTGGAGGCGCACGCAGCCGAAAAACCCTGTCGCCCCCCCAGTCGCCCTGCATTGGGGCCATGTGTATGAACCTGTCCATGGACAGCCCGCGCCCAGCGAGATAGTCCACGATCTCCCGTCTCTCATCACTTCCCAGGAGAAAGACGCGCGGATCGCGGACGTGAATGTGATAGCCCCGGCCACCTGAGAAGACTATGCTCACCCGGCTCTCAGAGAAGCCGAAGTCCGAGAGAAGGAAGGTCAGAAGCTTTTGCGTCTCCTTTTTTACCATCATGAGCATCTGGCCGTAGCTCTTTGGAGCGTTTCTCAGATGGTCTGCATCCAGGTCGAATATGAGATCTGAGCCCTGCCAGAGCTTCTCCTTCATCGTCGGAGCAGAAGGCCGCTCGTAGTAAGCTGCTGAATGATAAACGTGGCGTGGAACCATGCTCCTCACATAATCCACCAGCTCTCCTCTCGAAAAGAATGATTTGTGCCGCCGCATGCCAGAGTCGTCGAAGAAGAGAAAGCCCCATTCCCGGCTGGTGATGCCTGGCGGGGCGTCCAGGGAGGATTCAAGGTAATAGCCTCGAAACCTTGAGACCAGGAGGTTAAAGGTCAGAGCGTTCAGTCTCTCTTCCTCCATAGATCTCAGGCCGGCGGTCGGAAAAGCATGGGATCTCGCTCCTGAATAGGTCTCTTTCTGACAGGTCGATGTCAGCCACGATGACCTGCTGCCCGGCTCCAGCCTCGGCAAGTGGCTTTCCGCGAGAGTCGATTATGATTGATCCTCCGCCCTCTGCCCAGTTGCAGGCCAGGTGAGGCATCTGGTTTTCAATGGCCCTGGCCATAGAGAGAACGCGCCACTGCTCGCGCCGCGAGGAGGGGAACTGGGCCACAGTGACCAGGAAATCAGCGCCCTGGATTGCAAGAGAGCGCGCCATCTCTGGAAAGCGCAGGTCATAGCAGACTAAAAGGCCCACCAGGCCCCACTCGGTGCTGGCTGGTGATATGAAGCTTCCACCATCAAAGTGAGCCTTTTCTTCACCAAATGGATGGATCTTGGGGCGAATCTGCAGGCCGCATTTGTCAAGGCAGAAGCCCAGGTTCAATCTGCTTCGACGAATGGAGCC
>DAONDW010000026.1:0-11823 GCA_035402785.1 Methanothrix sp.
AGAAAATGAATATCACATGTTGGTACAGGAACGGAAGCTTAGACGCATTCCGCCAGTTTTGCATTCAAAATAATGATAAACCAATATCTGTTAAGTTGACAAACAGATCCGAGCCGGTCGTTGGGGCTTTGCATAACTATTGTCTCACCTCCGGGAAAGCATCAGGTCTTTTTCTTCTCTTAACTGATCGTGTAATTCATCCAGCATACTATGGCCTTGAGGGTATCGAGAGCTTGCATATATTTCCCTCTGAAATTATGGCCTCAAGGCACTCAGCCCTGCGACTGGAAACGTGAATTCCGGGGGGAAGATAATATGGAAAGAAGCAGTCCGTTAGTGTATTTAAAGGAAACCTGGCCTGAGAAGTTCGCCACGGAAGAAGAGATATTCAGCCATATTCATGCCGGTGATAAGATATTCATAGGCACTGGCTGCGGCGAGCCCCAATACCTGGTGCAGGCTATGGTCAACTTTGTGAGCATGAATCCCAAAGCATTTTTCGGAATCGAGCTCATACATGTATGGACGGTAGGGGCTGCACCCTACATGGATGAACAATTTCGTGACAACTTCAGAGTAGACTCATTCTTCATAAGCGAAGGAACAAGAAATGCGATCAACCGGGGCGCAGCAGACTACACGCCGATATCACTTTCTGCAGTTCCCGGACTATTCCGAAGAGATATCATACCAATAGATGTAGCGCTAATCCAGACATCTCCTCCCGACAAGCACGGATACATGAGCCTGGGGATAAGTGTGGATATCGTAAAGGCTGCGACCCAAAAGGCATCGCTGATTGTGGCCCAGATAAACTCCCATATGCCTCGCACTCAGGGTGATGGATTCATAAACATAAATGACGTGGATTTCATTGTTCCTCACGATGAACCATTGCTGGAGTATACTGTCGACGGTCCGGGGGATATCATCAAAGCGATAGGCAAGTATGTTGCCCGAATCATCGAGGATGAATCCACTCTGCAGGTTGGATATGGCATCATACCAAATGCAGCGGTCTCATACCTGGGCGAGAAAAAGCATCTGGGGGTGCACACTGAACTCTTAAGCGACGGTATCATCGATTTGATGCAAAAAGGCGTGATTGATAACAGTAAGAAGTCCATTGATACTGGAAAGACGGTGGCATCCTATTGCATGGGCAAGCGCGGGACTTACGAGTTCCTGGACGAGAATCCAACTGTCTCGTTCAGGACCATCGATTATGTTAACAATCCATTGAATATTGCCAAGAATAAGCTGATGACTGCCATCAACAGCGCTATGGAAATTGATTTAACCGGTCAGGCTACGGCAGAATCTCTGGCAGGGACATTCTACTTCGGCATCGGTGGCCAGGCTGATTTCATGAGAGGTGCCGCGCTTGCGCCTGGTGGAAAGAGCATCCTGGCCCTTCCTTCAACTGCCATCAACGACACCATTTCAAGGATTGTGCCATCACTGAGAGAGGGAACGGGAATCACTCTTACCAGAGGAGATGTGCACTACGTGGTAACCGAGTATGGCATCGCCTATCTGCACGGCAAGAATATAAGGGAGCGCGCTATGGATCTCATAGCCATTGCCCATCCCAAGTTCAGGCCATGGCTGATTGAAGAAGCCAGGAAGCTTTCGCTCATTTACAAAGATCAGGCGTTCGTTCCCGGGGTGAATGGAGTGTATCCAGTGGCCCTTGAGACATTCAGGACCACCAGGGGCGGGCAGCATCTTCTCCTCAGGCCTGTGAAGATCGGAGATGAGCCGCTGATGAAGGACTTTTTCTATGCTCTCTCCAATGACAGCATGTACCGCAGATTCATGTCCGCCAGGATGGATATGCCTCATGAAAGGCTGCAGGAGTTCGGGATTGTGGACTATGCAGATCGTATGATGATCCTGGCCATTGTTGAAGGCGACAGCAGAGAGACCATCGCCGCAATCGGACAATATGAGATAAATGATAAGATGCATACCGCCGAGGTTGCGCTGGTGGTAAAGGATGATTATCAAAATATGGGTGTGGGCCATGATCTGCTTTCCTATCTTACTCGCCTGGCCAGGCGCAGGGGCCTGCTGGGATTTACTGCAGAGGTCCTGGTTGAGAATAAGCCCATGCTCAATCTCTTTAAAAATATGGGATTTGATACGGAAAAGAGCAGTGAGGACGGTGTCTATGAAATGCGCATGACATTTCGAGAGCTGTAGTGCCAGCCAATTCGCCACAGCAAAACTGAATCGAAGGACGGAGAAGTCAAACGTTTGACCCGCTTTCAGCCGTGGTCCACGACGGTCATTTCCGTCCTGCTCCGAACGGCTAAAAAGCAGAACCACAAGCGAGAAAAGAAATATTTTAGGAGGAGATATGGCTGAAAAAAACAGAGTTCAAGGCAAAAGCAAAAAGGCGATGACTAAAAAGGCAAGGCTAAAAAAGAAGGACGCAAAAACATTAGCAAAGCCATAGACTGAAAGATGAGACGCAATTGAAGACGCGTCGAGTTGAAGGACGAAAAAGTCCTGAGAGCTTGCGGGAGTTGATGGGCTACAGCAAAGCAACACTTTCATCAAAAGCTGCTAATGGATAAGAGTGGCCTGCGGCCCGGTGAGACCCGCTTTTTTGCGGCGAGATGATTCCTGGCAGGATCAAAAGGCGGTCTTGGATCTCAATATAAAAGACCGCTTACAACTGACTTAATGCTCATCTTCCTTCAGCTTGCCAGTTCCTGTGAAATCGACTAAAGGATTCGAGTCGATTGGATCAGGAAATGCTGATATGAGGAGCTGTCCGCCATAGACTTTTTTGCCCTTGTAGAACTCAGCCTGGATAGGTTCGTCTATGGGAATTGGCCCGGATTTTACCTGCACTTCTATCAATGCACGCAGAGCCGTCTCGGAGACAATCGCTTTCCCATGCCAGCTCTCAATTCTTCCTTCAGGCCTGTTCCACTCGATCATCCAATATTTCAGGGATACTGGAAAATTGTCCCATAAAAGGCGACCTTCACGGCCAATTATCTTTTGAACAGACATATAAACCACTCTGGCAGCCTAAGCGTGGCAGCCCACCGGGTTCCAGTCCAGCGGCTCTTCCATGCGAGCTACACACGAACTGCATATCCAGACACCAGGGACAACAAATCGTCCCGCAGCATTCAAGCTGCCACAAAAAACGCATTTTTTCATTTTAACCTCTATCATGTTCGTCTCTGTAGGTATAAGACACTGCCGACGAAAATTTTTTGCATGATCTTTTGGCAGAAGCTGGCATGGATCAGTTGGCACCAACAATCCAAATTGTTGTCCCTGAGCAGTTTTCTCCTTTTGCAGTCAGATTCAATCGAATCGGTTCCGATAGCATCAAATAGATTGGATGGAAATAGAATAATAGTGTTCTTAAATGCACAGAGATTAATGGTTTACCAAAAGAGCAATCGATAGCACATCCTAAGTGCATTCTGACCGGGAGTCAAGTTTTGACTTTAATTTGCTCGAATATATTTCGCAAGAGCTTGAATCATCTATGGGCGCGTATCTACCGCGATAAGTTCCTCAGCAAGTACAGTTATGAGCAGCCGCTACGTTCTGAGCTTTTCAGCAATGAACAGATGCAGCGGCACGCAAAGGCGCTGGCAAAGCAGCATGATGTCGATTTAACGCCTGGAAAAGACCTTCTCTTGCCGAGGCTTTATGAAAACGAACAGATCTTGCTGCAGGTTTACGAGCTGCTGAAAGATGCAATAGCATCCAAACAATGGGTAGCCCCTGCTTCAGAGTGGCTGCTTGATAACTTCTTTCGAATCGAAGAGCAGATTCGCATATCAAGGCAACATCTTCCAAAAAATTACAGCAGGAATTTGCCGCATATGCTCACAGGACCACTTGCTGGCTATCCGCGCATCTATGACATTGCTGGTGAGTTTATCCAGCACATTGATGGCCTGGTGGATGCAGAAAGCCTCAAGAGCTTCGTAGATGCGTATCAAACTTCCCGTGTGCTTAACCTGGGCGAGCTATGGGCGGTTCCGATCATGCTCCGTCTGGGGCTGATAGAAAACCTCAGGCGCATATCTTTGCATATCGCCAAGGCAAGATATGACCGCGACCTGGCCGATAAATGGATTGATCGGATAATTCAAACAGGAGAGACTGATCCCAAGAGCATGATAGCTGTTGTGGCAAACCTGGCAGGCTCTTGTCCTCCATTGTCCAGTCCCTTTGTTGCAGAGTTTGCACGCCGACTGGAGGGACAGAGCCTGGCTTTTGCTCTGCCGTTAACCTGGATAGAAGAGCGTCTATCCGAATTGGGAAAAACTACCAGGCAAATGGTCTTGCAGAATATCCAGCAGGAAGCAGCCGATAAGGTCTCCGTGGGCAACTGCATCAGAAGCTTCCGCATTCTTGAGTCAGTTGACTGGCGCAAATTTGTAGAAGCAACAAGCGCAGTGGAGAGAGAACTCAGCCAGGACCCAGTCGGCGTTTACTGCCAGATGGACTTTGCCACCCGGGATCAATACCGGCATTCCGTAGAACGGATCGCAGGTCATTGCTCACTCTCTGAGCAGGATGTGGCACAGCTTGCAGTTAAACTGGCCAGAGAGAATCTAGAGACACTGGGACGCGACGATCGAGCCTCTCATGTTGGCTTCTATCTGATAGATAAGGGACTGGCAAAACTGGAGAGAGCTGCCGGGATGAGTCGATCACTGAGGGTGACCATTAACAGGACGCTTCTTCGATTGCCTCTGGTCTGTTATCTCGGAGCAATAACCATTGTAACGGCTATCATTTCCGCTGCTCTGCTGGCTCGGGTTTTCAGGCTGGAATCCTTTGGATGGGCTTTGGTCCTGGCCTCCATATTTCTGATGCTTTGCATGAGCAGTCCTGCAGTCGGGCTGGTCAATTGGCTTGCGACGCTGCTGGTCGTGCCTCATGCACTTCCCAGAATGGACTTCTCATCAGGCATTCCCCAGAAGTTGCGAACGCTGATAGTGGTTCCTTCTGTGCTTAACAGTCCTGAAAAAGTGGCAGACCTGCTGGACGGCCTCGAGGTTCGATACCTGGCAAACCGGGATATCAATCTCTATTTCGGCCTCCTGACAGATCTCGCAGATGCAAAAGAAGAGGTTATACCAGAAGATGAGCATCTGCTGATTTTGGCCCGTCAGGGAATCGAAGCTCTGAACGAAAAGTATCACGACGGGATTTTTTTCCTATTTCCACGTCAGAGAATATGGAATCCGCATGAAGGAATCTGGAGAGGCTATGAAAGAAAGCGAGGTATACTCGGGGAGCTCAACAAGCTCTTACGGGGCGGACAGAAAAATAGCTTCTCTCGAATTACAGGCGATGAAGCGATCCTGTCAGGGATCAAGTACGTCATCACTGTTGACGAGGATACAAAGATGCCTTACGACTCTGCCCGGCTGCTGGTGGAGACGATGGCTCATCCACTCAATCACCCGCGATTCGATGAGCATAAGCAGTATGTCGCTGAAGGCTACAGCATACTCCATCCTCGTCTCAGTTCAGGCATGCCTGATGCAGAGAATTCGAGGTTTATCCAGCTCTTTGGTGGAGAGCCGGGAATTGATCCATACACACGAGAGGTTTCGGATGTCTATCAGGACATTTTCGGGGAAGGCTCCTTTACAGGCAAGGGTATCTACGATGTTGATGCCTTTTCGCAATCGTTAGGTGAGCGCTTTCCTGATAACCTGATCCTTAGCCATGATCTTTTGGAGGGAAGCTATGCCAGAGCTGCACTGGTCAGCGATGTGCAGTTCTATGAAGATTATCCCTGCCGCTATACATCAGACGTTAGCCGGAGGCACAGATGGATCAGGGGCGACTGGCAGATTGCCAGTTGGCTGCTCATGCGTGTTCCAGGCCCTGGCGGCCTGATTCTTGACAATCCAATCTCAGCATTATCCCGGTGGAAGATCCTCGACAACCTCAGGCGCAGCCTCGTCATCCCTGCCCAGATTTTGCTCCTGGTTCTGGCATGGTCAATCTTGCTGCAGCCGATCATGTGGACAATTGCAGTGGCAGGATCGATTCTGGCTTTGCCTGTGCTGGCCTGCATTCGAACTACATTGAATAAGTCCGCCGAGCTGCCACTGGATCAGCACTTAAATTCAGTCAGAAAAGCATCCGTCAGATACTTGGCCCAGGCCGGGCTCATCCTGACTTTCCTGCCGTATGAGGCCTTCTTCAGCCTGGATGCAATTATGCGTACCGGCGGACGAATGCTATTCACCCATAAGCGACTGCTGGAATGGAACTCGTCCAGCAGCTCCAGAAACATGGGAAACCGTGATTTGGCTGGATTCTACCGGTCGATGTGGATCGCCCCTGCACTGGCTGCTGTCATGACCTCTTATCTTTGGTTTTGGCGTTTTGATGTGCTGAACATAGTCTGGCCACTGCTTTTATCCTGGAGCCTCTCGCCTGTTGTTGCCTGGTGGATTAGCCTGCCACTCATTTCGCCTAAGGCAAAACTCGATGAAGATCAGACAATCTTCCTGCGCAAGCTCTCCCGGAAGACCTGGAAATTCTTCGAGACTTTCGTTTCGTCCGAAAATCATTGGCTTGCTCCAGACAACTATCAGGAGGACCCGCGCTCAGTGGTTGCCAACGGAACATCGCCTACGAATATGGGGCTGTCGCTTCTGGCGAACCTGGCAGCATACGACTTCGGATACATCTCGGCAGGAAATCTGATAGAGCGAAACGCCCGTGCTCTTCATACGATGATAAATCTGGAGCATTTCCAGGGTCATTTTTATAATTGGTACGACATCAAGCTGCTTGAGCCAATGTATCCGAGGTACATCTCGACAGTTGATAGCGGTAACCTGGCCGGTCATCTGTTGACTCTGCAACAGGGGCAAATCGAGCTTATGGACCGCAAAATCCTGTCCGAACAGGCATTTAGCGGTCTTCAGGATACGCTGCAGATAATTAGAGATGTGATAGCGGATGCTGCTAATGAGGACAGCGGGACTGCTGAAGACGGCTGGCCTTCTGAGCCTGCAGATAGTGACCGGGGACGGACTGTGCCCGCAGAATTTTCCTTGCAGATTGATTTGTTTTGGACACAGCTTCAGTCTCCTCCATGCAGCCTCTCGGCAGCGTGGCAACTGCTGGACCGCCAGGCAGCGGCTGCAGCGTCTATGGCGACTCGCCTGGACCCGGACGCTGATGACGATCTATTGTGGTGGGTACGCTCTTATGAGCAGCAGCTCCGCGATCATTTGGAAGACATGATCCTCATGGCACCATGGTCCATGTTGCCTATGTGGATTGCCGGACATGCTCAGGAATTTCTGGCGCAGGACTCGAAAGAGCTTGCGAAAAGGGAGCGCGAGCTGCAGGCGGAGCTGCTCAGACTCGACCTCATTCCACTGCTGCGAGATGTTCCGGAGATAGCCCCAAAGCTGGTGCCGATCATTGATCAAATCGGCAGCCAATTGATCGGTGCAGAGCACCAGACTGATAGGATTTGGCTGCAAGAACTCAGTCAGAAGATAATGGCTGGGCAAAGGCATGCCCGCGAGAGGATCGCATCCATAAAGAGGATCGCACTCGACTGCAGCAGCCTGGCGGATATAAAATACGATTTCCTGTTCGATGAATCTCGCAGGCTTCTTGCAATTGGCTACAATGTCGATGACTCCAGACGCGATGAGAGCTGCTACGATCTGCTGGCGTCTGAAGCGAGGCTATGCAGCTATGTGGCCATTGCACAGGGACGACTCAAGCAGGAGCACTGGTTTGCTTTGGGTCGTATGCTCACCACCGCAGGCGGAGAGCTGGCGTTGCTCTCCTGGGGTGGAACCATGTTCGAGTATCTCATGCCGCTATTGGTTATGCCGACATATGAGAACACACTTCTCGATCAGACCTACAGGTCGACGGTCAAGCGGCAGATCGAATATGGGCAACAACTGAGTGTTCCCTGGGGCATCTCAGAATCCGGCTACAATCTCATAGACGTCAATCAGATCTACCAGTACCGGGCTTTCGGAGTGCCTGGTCTTGGGTTCAAGCGTGGTCTGGCCAGAGACCTGGTGGTAGCACCTTATGCCTCTGCTCTGGCCCTGATGGTCTCTCCGGCAGAAAGCTGCAAAAATCTGCAGCGAATGGCCGGCGAGGGCACTCTCGGAGAGTATGGCTTCTACGAGGCTGTGGATTATACTCCATCGCGTCTGAGCCAGGATCAAAGCAGTGCAACTGTGCGATCCTTCATGGCTCACCATCAGGGTATGAGCCTTCTCTCTTTGGATTATGCTCTGTTAGATCGACCAATGCAAAGAAGATTTATGGCCAATCCCATCTTCCGGGCTTCTGATCTGCTCCTTCAAGAAAAGGTTCCCAAGGCCAGGCCCTTCTATCCGCATGCCGCAGAGGCATCGCCCTCAATCTGGAGGGCAGGAATGCTGGCGCAGGAGAAGTCCATGCGGGTCTTCGATGATCCAAACAGCACATCTCCTGATGTGAACCTTCTCTCCAATGGCAATTACAGAGTGATGATCACGGGTTCGGGTGCAGGCTATAGCCTGTGGAAAGAGATTGCTGTCACTCGATGGCATGGCGATATTACCCGTGACAATGAGGGACAGTTTTTCTATATCCGAGACCTGGACAGCAATGATATCTGGTCTCTCGGATATCAGCCCGTATGCAGATATGCCGAGGCTTATCAGGTCATATTTCAGGGATCGAAGGCGGAGTTTCGGTCAAGATTTTCAGGGCTTGATGCCCATATGGAAGTTGTCGTTTCACCTGAGGACGATGTAGAGTTGCGGAGCATCAGTCTTACGAATCGCTCATCGATAGTGAGAACGATCGAGCTAACAAGCTATGCGGAGGTCGTTTTAACGGCATCTGCGGCAGATGCAACCCATCCCGCGTTTAGCAACCTGTTCGTGGAGACTGAGATCCTGCGCAAAAGCTCTGCGATACTATGCACTCGCCGACCGAGGTCCAGAGACGAAAAAACGCCCTGGATGCTGCATTTGATGGCAGATGAGAATGTAAAAAGTGATACTGTTTCTTTTGAGACGGATCGTTCCAGGTTCATAGGCAGAGGAAGAACTGTTGCGGATCCCGTGGCAATGACTGGAAAAATGAAGCTCTCAGATAGCGAGGGCTTTGTCCTGGACCCGATTGCGTCCATCAGATGCACGGTCTCCATAGATCCGGGAGAGACGTCACGGGTGACCTTCATCACCGGAATGGCAGAGACGAGAGACAGAGCCATTGAACTGATTGATAAATATCATGATATGCGCATGGCCGAGCGCGTTCATAACTTAGCCTGGACTCACAACCAAATGGTTATGCAGCAGCTTGGCATCACCGATGTCGATATTAATCGTTATATGCGTCTTGCAGGCGCAATAATTTATCCCAGCTCAAACTGGCGCGCAGGTCCTGGAATTCTTTTAGACAATCAGCAGGGCCAGTCAGGCCTCTGGGCGTTTGGCATATCGGGTGATATCCCAATTGTCCTCCAGCAGATCGGAGAGAGGTCTTATATCGATCTGGTGCACCAGCTCTTGAAGGCTCACGCCTACTGGCAAATGATGGGGCTTGCAGTGGATCTGGTGATCTGGAACACAGATCGATCAGGCTATCGACAGGAGCTTCAGGACGAAATCAAGGGCCTGATAACCATCAGGGCCGATACCTGTACCAGGGAGCGATCTGGTGGAGTCTATGTGATACACGCGGACCAGATCTCAGAAGAAGCGGGAATACTGCTGCAGGCTGTGGCCCGCACTATCTTTGCCGATGACCGTGGAACGTTTGAGGAGCAAATGCAGCGCGAGAGCAGACTCTCGGCTGCAGTCCCTCTCTTTAAGCCAGTAAAGACAGTGCAATCTGAGAACTACAGGGCGAACGAATCGACAGGCAGCGACCTGTTATTCTTTAATGGCCTTGGTGGATTCACAAAGGACGGACGCGAATATATAATCAGGATTGCACCGGGACAGGCCACACCAGCTCCCTGGTCGAACGTGATAGCAAATCCCCATTTTGGAACGGTGATCTCTGAATGCGGCAGCGCGTACACCTGGGGCGAGAACTCCCAGCAGTTCCGCCTGACTCCATGGCATAACGATCCTGTGAGCGATTGCAGCGGAGAGGCTATTTTCATTCGAGATGAGGAAAGCGGGGCGTTCTGGTCCCCCACTGGACTGCCTGCACGCGGCAAGACGCCTTACACCTGCAGGCATGGTTTTGGCTACAGCGTCTTCGAGCACAGAGAGTCAGGAATTGCATCAGAGCTGTGGGTATATGTGGCAGTGGACGCGCCGGTGAAATTTTGCAGGCTTGTTGTTCGCAATGAATCCGGTGTCTTCCGCAAGATTTCTGTGACAGGCTATATCGAGCTGGTGCTTGGAGAGATGCGTTCAAAGACCGAGATGCATATAGTCACAGAGATCGATTCGAGAACAGGGGCCATCTTTGCCAGAAACCCATACAATACGGATTTTCCGGGCAGAATAGTATTCTTTGATGTGAGCAGGGAAGTCAACAGCTTCACAGGCGATCGAACTGAGTTCCTGGGAAGAAACGGCAATATGGTCAGACCTGCCGCGTTAATGCATGAACGGCTCTCCAACAGAGTTGGTGCCGCAATGGACCCATGTGCAGCCCTGCAAGTCAAAATCGATCTGGCAGAGGGTCAGGAGAGCGAGGTGGTCTTCACCTGCGGAACTGGGCGAAATGTGGATGATGCTCAGAGCCTGATCAAACGTTTTCGCGGATTGGTTCCCGCCCAAAGAGCCCTGGAGCAGGTTTGGAGCTACTGGAACCGAACTCTCGGCACTGTGCATGTGGAGACCGGGGATAAGGCCCTCGATGTGCTCGCTAACGGTTGGCTTCTTTATCAGACCATAGCCTGCCGCATGTGGGCACGCAGTGGATACTACCAATCGAGCGGAGCCTATGGCTTCCGGGATCAGTTGCAGGATTCAATGGCGCTCATTCATGCAGAGCCACGACTTTTCCGCGAGCATCTCCTCCGCTGTGCAGCCCATCAGTTCATAGAAGGAGACGTTTTGCACTGGTGGCACCAGCCATCAGGGCGCGGCGTGCGCACGCACAGTTCCGATGACCGACTCTGGTTGCCGCTGGCAGTTCACCGCTACGTCATAGCTACTGGAGACGCGGGAGTGCTTGACGAGCGCGTCAACTTCATCTCAGGCAGGCCACTGAGGCCCGAGGAGGACGCCTACTACGATCAGCCCACCAGATCAGATGAGGCGGGCACTCTTTACGAGCACTGCGTCAGAGCCATTCAGAGCAGCTTGAGTTTTGGACTGCACGGGCTGCCGCTCATGGGAACTGGAGACTGGAATGACGCCATGAACCGCGTTGGCTGTCAGGGATTGGGCGAGAGCATCTGGCTGGCCTTCTTCCTGTATGATGTGCTAATCAAGTTCGAGGCTATTGCCCAGATAAGGAGCGATGACAGCTTCTCAAGCCTGTGCAAGAGAGAGGCCGCCGATTTGCGTGACAAGATCAGAGAAAACGGATGGGACGGTCATTGGTACCTGCGCGCCTACTTTGATAGCGGTGAGACACTTGGGTCCGCAGCCGACAAGGAGTGCCAGATCGATTCAATTTCCCAGAGCTGGTCGGTTCTATCCGGGGCAGGAGACCCGGAAAGATCAAAAGAGGCAATGGAAGAAGTAAATCGCAGGCTCGTCGATCGGGATGATTCCATGATACAGCTCTTGGGACCGCCCTTCGATAAATCTGACTCAGACCCGGGCTACATCAAAGGATATATTCCGGGAGTCAGAGAAAATGGCG
>DAONDW010000027.1:0-3265 GCA_035402785.1 Methanothrix sp.
CGGGAGGCTGCCTACACGCCAATCAAAAAGGCTGTGGGACAGGACGCAGGAAGAAATGTGGCAGAGATGACGGAGAAGGTGGACAGAGCTGCTATGAATGCTGTGGAGAAGAAGAGAAGATTTATAGAGAAGATAAAAAGAAGATAATTCAAATTTTTACAAAGTTATTTATTTTAAATAGACCCACGGTGTGTAGTAATAATAGTAAAAAATTTTTTGACAGAAATAAACTATTTATACCATAACGTACTTCATTTATTGCAAGGGAGCATAATAAAGGAGAGGATAACAATGAAGGAATCTTTCGTGATGAGATTTGATGAAAAAGATATCGAAGTCGTTGAAACCCTCAAAAGCCTCGGAGTTCCAAGAAAGGTATCCAACATGATCGCCTATCTGGCCAGCGGGACAGAAGCCACATCCCGCGAGATCGAGAGGGGATCTGATCTGCGCCAGCCTGAGGTGAGCATCGCTTTGAGAACTCTCCGGAAGAACAACTGGATAGAGGAGAAGATGAGCAAAAGCGATGGCACGGGCAGGCCTATGAAGGTCTATCGCCTCAAAGCGCCAATCGAGGACATACTGGCCTATTACGAGCAGGAAAAGCTCAATGAAGCCAACCAGGCCCTGCAGTCCATCCAGAAATTGAAGTCACTTCTTGGAGAAGCCGGATCCAATTGAGAACTGACCAGTATTTAAGATGAAGTTTGTATCGAAACTTATTAATATTTTTTTATTAATATTCTTTTTTTCAGAGTGATAAACCCACTAAGAACCAGCCATGCCCTCATTAACATTAACTATTAATTTATAATTAAAAAGGAGTATCAACGATATAATATGAACACTGCTTTCGCGAACTTCTTGAGAGTCTGCCGATATACTTACTAAAAAAAGTTTTCACGATGAGGATATATAGAATGAGAACTCAATATAAATCTCAGGCAAATCAGAAAACAGTATCATTGCCAGGGATTGCCAAAGACACCAAGAGAAACGATCTGGGCCACACAGGCTCCAATCCGTTTTGAGGCAGAAGACGAAGACAATCAAGTGGATACGGGTTCATATCCAGGTAGTGGTTCATTGACGGTCATAGAAGAAACCATTCACAGAGCATATTTGAACAAGCTGGTTGGAGAGGAAGGCTTACGAATCGTAGAATGCATACCAGGCGACGAGATCACAGATGAAAAACTGGCTGAGCTGACCGGCATCAGCCTCAACACAGTAAGACGCACACTATATTTGCTTTATGAGCACAGACTGGCCATTTATCGAAGAAAGCGCGACCCAGATTCCGGCTGGCTGACTTATTTATGGCAGTTATGCCCGGAAAATTTCGAGAAAGCCCTTGAATCGGAGGCCAAAAGGCTGCTTCGCAAGCTCGATGAGCGGCTGGCCTATGAGAAAGAGAACATCTTTTATGCCTGCACAGAAGGCTGTGCCAGGTTCATCTTCGATGAAGCAAGCGAGGCCAACTTCGTCTGCCCCTTCTGTCAGGGCAGCCTGGAGTACATGGAGAACGCAAAAGTTGTTGAGACCATAGAAAAGCAGATCAAGGATTTAAAGGCCTGTCTATAGGTTCTCCAGGCTGTTGCCAAGGACAGCAGTCCACCACCAGCGAGCCATGTCAGCCAGATCACGACTGAACATCCCGGAAAGGCGGTATTCGCCGCCCTTGTTTGAAATGAGACCGGCGCCCAAGAGCTTATTTCTCATGGCATAAAAGGCAGAGCGGCTGACATCGAGGTCTGCCAGCAACTGCCGCCACTCGCGCACCTTCAGAGGCTCGCCGCTCTTCTGCCGCTGCTCCACCAATGCTAAAAACCTACCGCCACGCTCTGCTGTCGACTCCTCCTGAAAGAGACGGAGCATCAGCTCATGATATGGATCTCGCGACCTGCTTATTGAATACTCAGATTTAGAGCGGACCTTGATCGTGGTGGCAGTCCTTTTAGCCTGCTTGACGTTTGTCATAAGCTGGCCAGCACAGTTCTGGCTATATCTGCATATTCATCCCTCAAAATATAGCTTTTTGGCGCACGATATGACGTCCGGTTGACATGCAAAATCCCCAAACGCGAACAGATATATCCTATCATTGAAGCTATCGCCTTTCTGGAGACCTCCAACCTCCGGTTTACGCATTCGTGAAGAGAGGCCACTGTGAACTCATGAGCCTCGATCATTGATTCCAGCACCACTCGCCTCAGACCATCTGTGTCCAGATTGAGGAACCTAACCATCCGGCCAAAGATCTCAGACCGCTCTGGTTTCATCGAACCCCTCCACAATTGCTCCCAAGACATTTACCAATACTTTAGTAGTATGTATAATATATACTTTTACCATTTAAGCCAATACATGCGTCAGCCATTCACAGAGAATCCTGACTGCACCACGTTGAATCCAAATTAACGTTCAAATAGTTCTCATGATATAGAGATTTTGGTTAAGGAATTTTGGCTTGAGGAAAAATATGCATAGAGAAAAATATGATGGAACGCATGAAGACGAAATGTGGAGATCTGACGATCTTTATGCAGGGGGAAATTATGAAGAGGCGTTGGCAGCCTTGCAGAAAGCTGAGGGACCGGAAGACCTCAGCTTTGACCATCTATTCAGGAAAGCCACGGCCCTTCGAAAGCTGGGAAGATATGAAGAGGCAGGACAGGCACTCGAAAAGGCCCTTGAGCTGGAGAGCAACAACGTCGAGGCCCTGAGGGCCCACGCACTGGTCTGCTGCCAGATGGACAGGCCAGCCGATGCAGTCAGCTCCTGTGAAAAGGCCATAACAATCGAACCCAATAACGCCAGAGTCTGGATTGTGAGAGGCTATTGTCTGCACTGCATGGGACAATATGAGAAGGCAGTGGAAAGCTATGCGCGGGCCATTGAACTCAACCCCCAGGGCGCAGATGGACGCAGAGCCTGGAACAATCGAGGCGCAGCTCTCGACAACCTTCGCAGGCACGAGGAGGCAATAGAAAGCTACGATGAGGCGCTCATGATCGATCCCTTCGACATATACGCCTGGAATAACAAGGGCGTGGCACTGGGAGTGCTGTCCAGGCACGAAGAAGCCACTCGCTGCTTTTTAAAGGCAATTGAGATCGAGCCGGAGTACGCCACCGCCTGGAAGAACCTGGCAGTGGCCTACAGGGCCCTGCACCGCGATGTCCAGGCTGATGAGGCACTGTCAAAAGCCAGGGAGCTTGGACTCTCAGAATATTGAGTTGCATTTTCCGGGTTTCATTTCATG
>DAONDW010000027.1:3365-11742 GCA_035402785.1 Methanothrix sp.
CAGGGAGCTTGGACTCTCAGAATATTGAGTTGCATTTTCCGGGTTTCATTTCATGAATTCTATTTTCCAGGTACTATTTCCTGGATGAAAGAGACCTGACGATCTCTTCAGCCAGAGAGTCTCGATTCTCTCTGGTCACGGTTATTACCTGAAATGTGCTGCGAATCTTCTTGGCAAGCCGATGATTGGACCACTCATGCAAAACCACAAGCATGGGCTTGCTGGAGTCTATTGCAGTCTCTACAGCCTGAACGAACCTGCGACTGGAAAGCTCCATAGGCCCGACCTCATCAACCACAATCAGATCGCACTTCAGGGCGTCTTCGATTGCCTTCGCTCCGATTCCGTCCAGGTCTTCAGGATGAACGCGGTACTTTCCCAATTGCGGCCCGCTGCCTTTCTCATCTGCCAGCATCCCCACAGCCCCGCTTGAAATATCGAGCAGCTCAAAGCCGATGCGCCTGTCCTTGTAGCGCCGGTCACGCGCCAGGACTCCGCCTGCCTTCAGCTTGCAGGCATCTACCACTCGCATAACCAATGTGGACTTGCCAATTCCAGGAGACCCAGTTACAGCTATTCGAGGTCTAGGTGCCATATAATTCACGCAGTTTCTCCGTATACCTGCTCAGGCTTTCCACGTCCTTGATCTCCTTTTTGACCAGCTTTTTGATGCGGTTCCGAATCTCTCTATCCGGACAGCTTCCTGCAGAACGCAGGTGCCTCTCAATCGTCGTGCACATCTCCTCGCCCTTGCAATCCCAGTCTGTGAGAAGAATGATGCGAGAATAGGCCCTTGCAGCATCCTCTGCCAGGTGGAGGGCAGGCCTGCGCGAAGCCATGATCACAGGACCCGAAAGGCCTAAAGCACGCAATGCCAGCATATCCCGCCTGCCTTCGACGATTACCGCAGCACCTTGCGTGGACGCCTCTATGAGCTTGGCTATCTGCTCCTCCAGCGCCTCCAGATCATAAGTTCCCCTGGGACGGCTCTCCAAATCCACTTTCGCGCCAGTCATTTGCTTTTGCTCCTCATGTGCTGCACATCATGGGCTGCACATTATGTGCTGCCCCGCATGCTTGCTGCCTGCAACTATACCATCTTCTGCCCTAAAGCCGCCACTACCTCTTCTTTGGCCATGTCCTTTACAAGAAGAGTCTTTCTCGCGCTCTTGTGGCCGCTCAAGACCTCTACCATCTGCTTTTTGATTCCGAGGACATCAGCCAGTTCTTCCGCAAGCTGCCTGTTGGCGCGCCCTCGCACCGGCTCCTCTGTGAGATGCGCCTCCAATGATTTCCTCCAGGGATTAAATCCAGAGGGCACCGCCAGCCTGGCTGAGCCTGGCACTATCTCAAAACTGATAACACAGCCATTGGGATGAGGCTTGACAGCCGAGCTCCAGTCCACCATCGTAATCAAAATAGGCATCTTGATGCTTAAAGCTAACGTTTTACCCAAAAAGTTAAAATAGCGCAAGCGCTGAAGGAAACGAGGTTCGATGAAGATCAAGCAAGTCGTCGTCCTGCCAGGTCAGGCTCAGGTGGCAAGCAGCATCCTTCCCGGCTTGAGACAGCTTGGCCTGCAGATCTGCGACCGGCTCTCATTGGAGGGCGATTGCAGCGATTATCTTTTGATATGCGATCAGGGATATGAGAAAAATCCCAGCGGCTCGTTATTCATTCGCCAGGCATTGGCCCGCGGCTGTGCCGTTTTGATGAACGATGCAGACATAGCAGGAATACTGCAGGAGATTAAAGAGAGCAATGGACTGTCTGCACAGACGAGAAACCGCCTTGAGGCCTATGCGTTATTCCTGTGCATGCAAAGCGACTCTGAAAGGCTTGCTGCTTTGCAGGCTGAAAGAGAAGGCATGCCACGCTATTCGGCTGCAGTCTATGAGCTTGTCCAGGATCTGCGCTATGGCGAAAACTGGCACCAGAAAGCTGCAATGTACAGCAAACCGGATGCCCTGGGACTTCAAAAGGCCGAGAAGCTCAATGGGCGGGAGATGTCATACAATAACATGGTCGATGCTGAAACCGTTTTAGAGATGCTGATCGACCTCTCAGAATATGACGGCATTCCCACAGAAAAGCCTCTTTCGGTCATCGTCAAGCACGCCAATCCCTGCGGCGCAGCTTATGGAAAAGATCTGGCTGAGGCCTATCGCCTATCCTTCGCAACTGATCCGAAATCCGCTTATGGCGGCGTGATAGGATTTAATCGGCCCGTTGACACTGATACCGCAAGAGCCATTGGCAATAGCTTCGTGGAAGTCCTCCTGGCTCCAGGATATGAGCCTGAGGCCCTGAAGCTTCTCACAGATAAAAAACCCAATCGCAGGATTCTGGATATCGGAGACCTGCTGACCAGAAAGAGCGAGCTATACCGTGGATACTATCAAAAAAGCATCTTCGGTGGGATGATGCTTCAAGATTATGATACAGCCGATATCAAGGAATGGAAGGTGGTAACCAAAAGGGCGCCCACAGAAAGCGAGACCCAGGCCCTGAGATTTGCCTGGAAGGTCTCCAAGTACGTCAAGTCAAATGCCCTTGTGTACACCACCAAATGCCAGACGATCGGCATCGGCTCAGGCCAGGTCAGCCGGGTTGACTCGGCACGCTTTGGAGCCGAAAAAGCAGAGGAGCATGGCCTTTCCACAAAGGGGACTGTGGCTGCCACTGATTCGTTCTTCCCATTCCGCGACGGATTGGACCAAACCCACAAGGCGGGTGCAGTTGCAGTGATTCACCCGGGCGGATCGATCAGGGATGCAGAGGTTATTGATGCAGCCAATGAGCACGATATGGCCATGGTCTTCACAGGCATGCGCCACTTCAGACACTAAGATGAGATCCAATGGCAGGATGATCTGTCAGTTTTTAATCATTCTAATTTTATTTTGCGTATTGATGGCACCGGCAATTGCAAAGACCATCCAAACAACATCGAATATTCAGACAGCCATAGACTCAGCCGGGGCAGGAGACATCATAATAGTATCCGCTGAAGAGGCCAACAGCTTCGTGGTCGACCGTCCCGTAACCATTGAGGGCAATGGAAAAACGGCACTATCAGCCTCAATGCAAAAGCCTGCCATAAAGATTACAAGCGACGGAGTCACGATCTCAGGATTTCACATCAAGGGCATGGGCAAGGATACCACAGCCAAGTTCAATTACTATATGCAAAACCCAACTGCTGCAGCAAACGCCCGCCTCGATGATCCCAATTCAGCCATAGTGGTAAAAGGCGACGATGTCTCTATCAAGAACTGCAGCATATTCGGTGCACAAACTGCAGTTTATGCGGAGAACATAAGAGGCCTGCTATTGCTGAATATGAGCATGGATAGCTGCGACACCGGTGCATCAATTCTGAAAAGCAAAGATATGCGGGTCTCAGGCTGCACCATGACCAATTGCAAAAAATACGCTTTAGACGTTGAAAACTCGTCGGGTGTGGCTTTGAACAACAACAGCATTGTCAACAATACCAATGGCGGCATTCTCTTAAAAGCATCTGAAGATTGCACTGTTTTTGATAATACCCTCACAAAGAACACATTTGGGCTCTCTTTGTGGGCTGCGTCATTCAATCAGGTGAGAAGAAATAGGGTCGATCATAATTATTACGGCATCCTGGTCACTGCCCAGTCCAACTACAACAACATCTCTGAAAATATCGCCAAAGACAACAAAAATAGCGATATTGCCACAGGATTTGGCATAGGCATCAGCTTGCAGGAGAACAGCAGCTACAACATGCTGATCAGAAATACTGCCACAGGCAACTTCAACGGCCTGGAGGTCTCAAAGGGATGCCAGTTCAATGCTGTGTACAACAACAACGCCTCAGAGAATAAGCACGGCATAAGACTCAATGAAAACAGAAACAACCTCATCATGGGCAACAACTTCGTGAGAAACGAAATCAATGCCTATGAAAACGCCAGCCAGAACACATGGAACAACACAACATTTGGCAACTACTACTCTGATTACAGCGGCAAAGATAGGGATGGCGATGGAATAGGAGATGATGCATATTCACTCCCCGGGCCTGATTCTCAGTCCTTTGACTACAGGCCCCTCATCAGGCAATACTGGACTGCTGAGATCAATTATACGGCATTGAGCAGTGAAGTGAAGAGATATGCCATTTATGCGCCTGCCATAGAGGATCAGCCCACAACCAAGATTCAAAACGGTGTCATAGTCATATCCAAAAAAGCCTCGAAATCGCCACCCAAATGGTCTGAGACAGACGATTTTGACGCAAGCGCTGCTCCCTTTCTGAAGAAGACCGAGCTATAGAATCTGCGAAAAAAATGAATTGCATAACTGAGGGTGCGATCACCTTCGAGACCGAAGGTGCCTTTTATAATCCAAAGATGTGCCTTAACCGCGACATCAATGTAGCCATGGCAAGATGCCTTGCTCTCACCGACTACCTGGATGCTCTGTCGGCCAGCGGCATTCGCGGCATGAGAGTGGCCAGGGAGGCTGGAGTAGAAAATGTGACATACAATGATGTCAATCCCCAGGCCTGCCAGCTCATAGAAAAAAACCTGGCTTCAAATGATCTGACCGGGACTGTCTGCTGCTCCAATGCAAATGTTCTGCTGCATGAGAAGCACTTCCAGGCTGTAGACCTTGACCCCTTCGGTTCGCCTTCCTCTTATCTCTCTGCAGCCAGCCGCTCAGCCCTCACATATCTGTTCATAACTGCCACAGACACCGCACCCCTCTGCGGGGCTCACCTCATGAGCGGCATTCGAAAGTACATGGCTGTGCCCCTGAGAACAGTTTATCATCGTGAAATGGGCGCACGCATTCTCCTGGGCCTCGCTGCGAGAGAGCTTGCCCGCCTGGACAAGAGCATGCAGCCAATGCTCACCCATGTCACAGACCATTATGTCAGAACCTACCTGCGCCTGGAAAGCGGGGCAAAAGGTGCCGACAGATGCCTGCGAAACATGGGATACGTCGAACACTGCCCGGGCTGCGGCAGCTTTCTCCTCAGACATGAGCCGCAGACCGAGGGACGCTGTCACCACTGCTCAGGCAGAACGATGCTCGCCGGGCCGCTATGGCTTGGCAGGATTCAGGAGACAGAGACAATAAAAAAGGTCCTCCTGGATGGTGTAGACCTCAGCCGCCGTGCGCAAAAGATCCTGGAGACCTGCGCTCGCGAGATAGAGGCACCCATGTACTATGATCATCATAGTATCTGCGAGAGGCTCTCTCTGACGCCCGGAAAGATCGATGATGCTATAAAGCTGCTTTTGGACAGGGGTTTTCAGGCATCACGTACCCATTTTTCTGGACTTGGCATCAAGACCGATGCATGCATGTCGGAAGTGGAGGAGGCCATAAGACACGATTGATTTCATAATAATTTATAAAATGTGAAATCAGAATTTCCAACCTAAAACTTAATAAAGGAGAAGAGACCTAGTAGTGATAGCTGCATTATGATATGATAATGCAGAATTACGCGGCACGAGGTGACGTTTATTACCCCCTTCATTGCTACTCCCTTTCGCATCTCGTGCCATCCCTTCTAACACCTCAGCAGTTTTTGGCAAAAAACACCATGATCACCAGGCAGCAATCATGCCCAAAGAATGAAAAACAGCATTCTCTGATGAGTACTTCATGCATAAAAATTGGCCGCGGAAAATTCTATTGGGAAATGGCGGCGAGCAAAAAATTAAAATAAAGAGCTAAAAATTCCCTGAATCATTGCTTTGATATCGAGCCCCATCCCCTGCCAGATGAGATAGATGCCGATAAATGTCCCTGCCATTGCCCCAAGGTTGGACATGGCAGCCACAAATATGACCTTGAAGAAGCGGTTTTGCATCATCTGGGAAAAGCTATCCGCCAGGGCCAGTTTTTTCAGATCAGAGACAGTCGGCTTGAGCTTCCATGCTTCCACCATTCCCGCAAACCAGCCTGCAGCCACAAACGGATTGAGAGTGGTCATCCAGGCGACCATGAGCGCAGTCAGGGCTGAAAGAGGATGTCCTCTGGCCAGCACCACGCCCAGCGCAGAAAGGCCACCTGTGACAACAAACCAGATGACAAATGCCTGGAGGATCTTCTCATTGGATTGTGCAGTAAGCAGGACCAGCGCAATGGTTGCCAGAATAAGCAGGCTCACTACGACCCCAAATACCTTGACGAATGTGATCTTCTTGCCTGGCTTTTCGCTGAGCTTCTCGATGGCAGGAATCTTTTCTGGATGCTCAAGGTGCTTTATTATGCCTTCCCTGTGACCGGCACCCACCACAGCCAGCACTTTTCCCTGCTTGGAGAGCAGGTATAGATTTCGAGCCAGGAAGATGTCGCGCTCATCGACAAGCACATTTGCCGCACCAGGTGAGATCTTTCTGAACTCGGAGATCATCTGGCCTACTACATCCGACTGAGTGATGTTATCGATATCTATTTGCTCATCGTCGCCCCAGCCAAGAGCTGCAGGCAGAAGGGACCACACAAGCCGGAGCTTATCGAAAAATCCCATTGCAGACCAGAAGCGCTGAATTGTGATGCCTATGTCCCTGTCAACCAGGGCCACCCTTGCTCCAACCCTTTTGGCAGCATCAATTGCCGCCAGCATCTCCGAGCCGGGCTTGACTCCCATCTCTTCGCCGATCTTTCTCTGGATATAAGCCAAAAACCATTGCACCAGGAGGAAATAGATCTTGCCGTCTTTGAGAAGATCACTGATCTTGATCTCATTTGTCTCCTCCTGGCCGGTCAATGATTTATAGCGAGCGAGGCACAGCTCCACAGCCACAATATCAGGCCGCACCTCTTCGATTTTGCTGACGACCTCTTGCACACTTTTTTCAGAGACATGCGCAGTTCCCACGATGATGACCTCATGGGACTCGCTGGCCGCCGGTGCCTCTGCTGGCACAATCAGCCGAACGAGAGAAGCGTCGTCTTCTCTTTTTAATTCCGTTGTGTTCTCCAAATCGATTACCTCTTGATATCACCGCACTGAGCAGAGTTCAATAGCCCGGACCAGGTCCTCCCTGGAGACAATGCCGACCATTCGGCCACCTTCCACCACAGGCAACCTTTGAATTTGCAGTTCATTCATCATCCTCATGGCGGTCGATGCCTCATCCAGTGGGCCTATCAGATATAACTTTCTTGCCATCACATTTCCTACCGAGGTGCCGGCTCGCTCGGACTCCGGCACCTTTTGCAGATCGGAGAGAGTCACAATACCCTGTATTGCTTCGCCAGACATCACAGGATAGCCACGATGCTTTTGCCTGAACATCAATTCCTTCAGCTCATCAAGAGGCATATCGGAAGTTATTGTCTCGACCTTTGAAGACATGATATCTTTGACGAGTATTCCCTCAAGGCTGACCATGATCTCAGTGGCCTTTTCCTCCTCACTTGCACCGACGTAGACGAAGAACGCCACAAAAAGGAGCATGAAATTCAGCGAAGCGAGCCCCAGCAAGAACATCATGGTCGCGAAGATCTTGCCTATGTCCGCCGCCTGTCTTGTCGCCCTGATATAATTCATTCGAGAGGCGAGCCAGGCTCGCAGGACACGCCCTCCGTCCATGGGAAAGGCAGGGAGGAGATTGAAGGCCATGAGCATGATGTTCATGATGCCAAGGTTGCTGAGCAGAATCGCCAGAGGATGCCCTGTGCCAAGAATTGCCGAAGCCTGTCCACCAAGAATCAATGAGACCAGGCCTAAAAGCCCGCTGACGCCAGGACCTGCAAAGGCCATTTTCAGCTCAAGTCTTGGATTCCGGGGGATTTCCTCCATAGATGCAACCCCACCAAAGAAGTAGAGAGTTATGCTTTTTATATTGATGCCGCTTTTTTTTGCAATATAAGAATGGCCCAGCTCATGAAAAGCCACACAGGAGAAGAGGAGCAGCGCAAACAAAAGAGAATAGGCCCACTTGAGGGATGATGATTCAATGCCGCCAAAGCCATAGACGATGCCGCCCTCGACCTGATGCAGTGAGGCAAAGTCCCACGAAATAAAAATTAAAATAAAGATAATTGTCCAGTGAAGTCGGACAGGTATGCCCATTATCCTTCCTAACTCAAAAGAGGTAGCCATAAATAGATAAATGCGCCACGCATTAATAGATCTTTTGACACCCTTTATTAATTTTTTAAGTGAGCGGGTAGGAGAGTGGGGGTTCAGTGTGGATTTCAAAAACTAGGATTACCCGCTCAATTTAATGGAGTGACAGTAAAGATATAAATTTTTCCCCCTGAAAGGCCATGCCATCAGAATTGATGCCAGGAGATTTTAATGCTATTATGTCCTGCAAGATCCGCCGACCAGGAGCGAATGGGTTTTCACAAGATATCTCACCTG